>PUNF01000109.1 GCA_003552525.1 Clostridia bacterium
CAGGAACGTGGTCGCGCTGGATTCCGAACGCGGCGGCATCCAAGTCGCCGACGGTCACTACCGGAAGTGGAAACGCGACAAGGTGACTGATTCGTGGATTCCAGTCAAGCTCAGCAACTTCATCCTGGAGATCGCTGAGGTGCTCATTCTGGAGGACGGCAGCGTCGAATGGGCCGTGGACATTCACGGAGCCAACCTCAAGGGCACGCGGAGACAGCGTCTAGAGAGCCGGCATTTGGCCACTAAGCGATCTTTCGCCGAGTGGCTACCTCTGGGCCTCACCTGGTATGGAACGAACGGCGACATTGATCTTCTGCGCGACTACCTGGGTCGCCAGGCCCGGGATGCAGTCACCAAGCGCGGTGTGAGCCGATGGGGCAGGCACGGCGACTTCCTCGTATATCCCAACTCCATATTCGACCGGGACGGCCGGGTGGAGGATCCTCCGTCAGGCTGGTGTCCCCTGGGGATGAGACCTGGTTGCGAGAGCCCCAGGACACCGAATGGGACCCGTCGGAAGCCGAGCGCATCGCGGATTCCCTCACTCGCTTCAACACCGATGACGTCGTCGCTCTGGCACTGGGCTGGACCTTCGCCACGCCCTGGCGGCAGGTATTCGGCAAGTTCCCCCAGTTCAGCCTCGCCAGTGGTGCGGGCAGCGGTAAGACCAGCACAGCACTGCTGATGGCCAACCTGGGAGGGAACATGATCGAGGAGACTGCCTCGGCCCAGCAGACGAAGTTCGTAGTCACCCGGCAGATGGCGAGCACGACTACCCTTCCCATCACGCTGGACGAGTTCAAGCCCAACGAGATGCAGGACTGGACTTTAAGAAGACTGCAGGATCTCCTGCGGCTCAACTACGATGCGAGTCTTGCCGGACGGGGTCGGGCGGACCAGAGCGTCGTGAACTATCAGTTGACTGCCCCGGTGATCCTTCTGGGTGAGGGAACGCGGGACCAGACGGCAATCGTAGACCGAATCGTCCGACCCAAGCGCAGTCGCAGCCGACTGGAGGAGAGTCAGGACTACCAGGAGGCCTATGGACACCTACGGGCGAGCAACCTGGGTATGTTCGCCCTGGCCTACCAGAGATGGGCGCTGTCCCAGACCGCTGATCTGGAGAGCATTCAGATCCCGGAGTTGGGCGGCAGCCTCAGGGCAGCTCACAACCATAGGGTCGTCAAGTTCGGCTGGCTCATGCTAGAGAAGTTCTGCCGAGAGGTGGTCGGGGTTCCGTTGCCGGAGATCGACATCGACCGGGCCCTGGTGGCGAGTATGGAGAACCTCGGCTACCTGGAGACCCGGGACGGGAAGATACGTCCGAAGAGTACCCGGAGTGATGTCGACATTCTGATGGAAGCGATCCACGACGCCATCGTAAATGGACTCTTGCATCCGGGCGTCCACTGGGTAAGGCGGCCCCAGAAGGGCGACGTGATCATCCGCATCGGCAGCGTACTGGGAAAGTTGCAAAGCACAGGGGTGCGGCTGATGGATCAGGCCGACTATCGCCGGATCATCCGTGAGGGAGATTGTCCCTACGCGGAGTGGAGCGATAAGAAGCAGGCAGACTTCACGAGACAAGATCCCACTCATGGGACCATGCGCACCAAAGGTCCTCTCGTGATCGATCCGGTCAAGTTGGCCGAGGAAACCGATATTCCCGTCGCGCTGTGGGAGGGTGAACTGGCGATGGTATCGGAAGCAGAACGGCTCGAGTCGAGCCAATAGAGCCGCGTAAGAGCCCAAGTCCCGTGGCGCAGTATTCCCCGTGTTGGCGCGGGAAATCGGGGATGATCCAGACAAAGGAGGTGTTCCTACGATCTCGGGTTCGTAAGATACAAGGACCGGGAGTTGTATGCGGGATGGTACTTCGCCGGATATGTGTGTTGACCACTGGAGCGGGGACCATCGCCGTCAGTCCCCCGGCATCGGGTCGCGCCGTTACCACTGGATGGGCGAAGGGCTGATGTGGGGCCCGCCGCGCGACCCTGGGCAGTTGGGCGGGATAATACTGGTGTCCGGGGTAGAAAGAACCGACCGGCGTTTGGAATAGATAGTGCATCGATATGGAGCCCACTCGCGGTTTTCCCGAGAGGATGATCGAGGTGTTGACATTCTACTGCTTTCCCTCGTGTAGAACGTGCCAGAAGGCCAAGACGTGGTTGGCCGAGACCGGTGCTGAGTACCATTAGCGGGACATCCTCAAGGAACCCCTGACCGTGGATGAGATGGAGGATCTCGCTGCCCTGGTGGACATGGAGATTCGCGAGCTGGTCAACCCGAGGAGCACCGTTTTCCGCAGGCTCGACCTGGACATCGGCGACGTAAACCCGGAGAAGGCGGCGGAAATCCTCCTGGACAATCCCCGAATCATGTATCGCCCCCTGTTTAGCGATGGTAAGCGATTGGTGGTCGGGTTCAAGCCCGAGGAGATGCGAGAGCTACTCTGATCTCAGCCGTCGAAAACGCCGTACATGCGATCGGGGCCCAGGTAGTCGGGAAACCGCGATCGCAAGAGCTCCCGGGCCCGGTAGCACAGGTGGCAGGCATCGGCGTAGCTGCCCCTGAGGGGTAGATCGAAGCTTCGCACCAGGCCCGCCGGGCCCTCGGCAGCGATCAGGCCCAAAACGGGATGCTCGGCCAGGAAATCGGTTTCTACAAGGGAGGGGAGGGTCGTCCCGTCCATCCGACCCGGGCACAGGCCCTGGCACAGGTGGAGGTAGCCTAGGGCATCGAGATGCGCCCGGGATGGATTCGTCAGGGATTCGTGGGGACACTCATCATATTCATCCCAACTGCCGTGGGGGACCCCGTCCGCCAGCTCTTCCGCAGCCCTGCCTCGGAACATCACGTTCTCCAGCTCGGTTCGAAAGATGACGGGATCCAGCCCCAGCCCTTCGGCTGCCCGGGCGGCGTTCTCGGCCCTCCGGGCCTGTTCGGGACCACCGTGATAATCATCCGTACTGACGGCTATGTTCAGGCGACCGAGCTCCGCCAGGGGGGTCAACCATCTTTCCGCCTCGTCCATGGAGACGGCCCATACACCATTAGTTACCACCGTGACCCGCATGTCATGGCCCCCGGCGAGGCGCACCCCGTGGGCCAGGGTTGGGTACACGAGGAAGGGTTCTCCTCCTTCGAAGGCCACATCGCGGATGCCGGCTCGGGCGGCTTGGCCCAGGTAGTACTCGAGGTCGGACGAACTCATGGTGGGCCCGACGGGACCGGCCCAGACGAAGCAATGTGGGCATTCGCCGCTACACTGGTAAGTGAGAAGAAAGTGAAGAGAGTCGAGCATTGTGGCTCCTCCCGTATCGCCATTCCTACCTCAACACCATTTCGTGGGGCAAGACATTTTTTGCACATCGATCGCGGTCGCCCTCCCGATCCACCGGTTGGCGACGGTTGATCGTCGCGGTTGATCGGGGGCGGATGAACCAGGTCCCGACGGATCATCGGCAAAGACTATGCCGTCCTCAGCCCAGGCAGGATGGAAGCAAGGCAGGGATTGCAGCGAGCCCATCAGCAACGACGATATGTAACGCGATCCCCACTCACCCACCCCATCCGGGATTGGCATGCCCCAGAATCCGCACCGGGAGAACATCGATATCGCGGGGTGGGCGGCAGCCTGAGGGTAGATTATCGCCACGCGGTCGTCAAGTTCGGCTGGCTCATGCTGCGGAAGTTTTGCCGAGAGGTGGTCGGGGTCCCGTTGCGGGAGATCGACATCGACCGGGCCCTGGTGGCGAGTATGGAGAACCTCGGCTACCTGGATACCCGGGATGGGAAGATACGTCCGAAGAGTACCCGGAGTGATGTCGATTTCCCTCGCTTCGCGCCATCTCGAGTAGGCGTACGGATCATTTCCGGGACAATCCGACCGCGATCGACGTACCTCCCGGCAGCCATTTCCCCTGGATCGGGGCCACCCTGCTGGCCTACTGTTCCCCGATAACAGGTCAAGAAATGGTAGGTTCACTGATGCGATATGTGTCCCTGAGGATCCTGCGGCTCCGCGATGAGATCCCATGCCAAGAATACGGTAAGTAGTGCCATGGGCAACGATTTTTAATCAAACACCGGATGCATAGAGGTTTTATGATTGGTTCCGTAGAATCTAACTACGTTGCGCTGGCACAGAATGGAAGGGTGGTGGTCCGGTGCAATCCCGACCCTGGCGATTCATCTACTCCCATCGCGTGTGGCTGGTTCTCCTACTATCCCTTGCCCTCGTCCTTGGCCTGGCAGCATGCTGGTCCAGTGGTGATTCCGAACCCGAGGAAACCGAACAGCCCGCCGAAGCGGCCAACGACACCGATGCCGAAGATGTTGTCGAAGAAGAACCTCCTCAAGAGGTCGGCGAACCCTTAATCCGCCCCACCTTGGCGCACCTTGGACCAAAGCTTCATACGGAACGAGTGAGAGATCTCGGTCGTGCAACCTTTCACGCACCCGACCCGAAAGATCTCCTTCGCCTGGGAGATGACTATTACGCTCCCGCCAATCATGTATGGGTGCTGCTCCAAGCCGGCGGGGACCGATCAACCGCAGAGGGATTAGCCGCCGCTTGGAACGCCACCATCGTGGGAGAAATCGAGCTGTTGGCCGCGTACCAGCTGGAGACCACCGACACTGCGCTTTCGGAACTTCGTGCGCGCTTGGAAGCCGCCGAGGACCACGAAGAAGTTCGGCTCGCCCTGCCGAACCTACTGGTCAGCGTGGATTCTCGCATCACCGTTGAACGATGCAATCCCGTGTCCAATCAGAACTATGAGGACCCCTTCCATTACGTGGATCGTCAACGATACGGAGTGGACAGGGCCCGGCTGACCCAGCCCTACGAAATGATCGGGCTTCAGGATGCGTGGACCATGATTGCCATGGCCGATGTGACGCTTCATCCGGTTTCCGTGGGCGTATTTGACACCAGTATCTGGGGAGACACGCCGGAAATGAACGTGGAGGGAGGCCCCCGGATTCTCGGTATGCGTGAAAGCGATCTGGCCGCGACGCCGACGGGTCCCCGGCTCGAGAGGGTAAGCCATGGCACTACCGTCTCTCACACTATTGCTGCCGACCACCGGGTGGGCCGCAGTGTGGGAGTGGCTTCAGTCCTGGGTGATCGCCTATCCCTCATCGGTCGAACCATCAGTTCCCAGGAATTTACCCTCGTGGAAGAAGAGAGCGAAGGGGACGATGGGGAAGAGGGTGCGGAGGAAGAAGAGGAGCAGGATAGCGACGTACCCCCTGAAGAGCCCGATGCGGACGATCCCGACGAAGAGGAACCGGACTTCTTCCTTCTCGATTGGAAAGAACACGTGTGGGTGATGGAATACCTGGTCGACCTGAAGGAACTGATAGAATCCGGTGCGGGGATCATCAATATATCCATGGGACCGCTTCGACCACCGGCCAATCCTACTGACGATGACCTGGCGCTGGGCGAGGCCATCCATGACGCGTTTACCGCCTTCGCCACCTGGACGCTGGAAAACCATCCCGATGTGCTATTGGTGGCCGCAGCGGGCAACGATAATCTGCCCTTGACCAAGATGGGTGAGTGGTTCGGGCAAAGACAGCCCAATGTCATGACCATCGGCGGACTCAATTTCCGTGCCGAACGGGCATACTTCTCCAACTATCTGCCCGACGCAGAGGACGGCGATGCAGAATGGGAAATCAGCCTCGCTGCACCCGCTATGGGCATCATCGCTCATCATGATGCTGCCGGGCGTAACGTGACCCAGCTGGGCAATAGCTTCTCCACGCCACAAGTCGCCGGGGCAGCTGCCATCTTGCGCAGCCTCAAACCCGATCTAAACGCCGGACAAATCAAGGAGATCCTGGTCGGTACTGCACTCAGCGAAATCCGAATCCCCGACGTGGATGACGATCCCCTCACCATCGCCTCGAGTGTGGGCGGGCGAATTCTGCGCGTCGATCGGGCCGTCCTACATGTCATCAACCTGCTTCGAAGGGAACAGGGTCTCCCCGCCATTTCCGCGGAAGAACTCCTCGGACTGCGGGACTTCGTGGTCCGAGCCAGCGGTGGCCCGGAGACGTATCAGATCGAAGCGGAACACATTGGCACAACCGAAGGATCCCTAAATCTTGGCTTCTACGTGTTATGTGAAAACGCCACGGCTCCCGCTCATCCCTGGCAGCAGCTAGAGAAGGGAGAGGTGGCAGATTGGACCATCAGCCGCCGGGAAGACGCCGGTTTTTCCCCCATGATCGTCCTGATCCTCTGCGAGGAGACGGATCTATGTTACATCGTCACCATGTCTCCGCCAAAGAGTGCCTGGGATGTGACCGCGTGTACCCGGGGCGATTTCAGTATCTCTGGCGGCTTCATTGGGACGCAATACCGCGTTGTATACGGCAACGTGGAAGAAGCCTACTTCGACGAACGGGATCCAGAGCCCCTCACAATCACGGGTTTTAGGGTAAGTCCGGGAAGAGGTCATGTTGAGTTCGCCAGTTTGGAGTGGCAAGGTTTGTATTTTGAAGCGGTTGATACCCGCGAACAGGTGTTGGATGAACGGGCGGCGCGGACGGGAATCACTTCATACCCTGTCAATCGATGGGTTCGAGGAAAGGTGTCGCCGGAAATGGATCGGGTCGTGTGGATTGAGGCCGGGGAACGACACAACGCCCGTTGGACCCGGCCTGGCACGGACCTTGAACCCTGGACATCCGATGCGTACATCAGCGAGTGGATGTGGACGGCACAGGACATCCCCATCGAACGTATAGGGCATATGGAAGCATATATGGGTCCACATTTGCCAGAGGTCCCCTCAGCCCAACAGCTGCCCACGCTCCGAGAAATGCCCTTGGAGGAACAGGGTCTTGTGTCGGCTTTCTATCGCAGACAGCAACTCTCCCGATACCAAGCCAGCATCATGGAGGAAGAACGCGGGCGGAGCACCTGGTATGTCACCGACGACATCATGAGATGGCCCGGAGACGAGGCAACGGAAAGTACCACCCTGACCATCCGTTTTGAGTTGCCCGAAGACTATTGGGATACGCCGTAGAGACCGCCGAGTAGCACGAAAATGATTGACTCTGCTTCCACCGTCCCGACCCCCATCGAGCTGCATGGACTCGGGGCGGTGGATCATCTTTTCGCCAGGGGATGAACCGTTTCCGATGACCCGAAACCCAAAATGATTGGGCGATATGTAGTCCGAGGGTTCCTCCACACCCCAATCCAGTTCTGTAAGCGATTCAAACTCGCGTTCGGCAGTCATGAGGAACACGTGGGCAATTGGCAATTTGGGTGCCAGAGTTGTCCTGGGGCGAAATGGTACGGTGATCGCATACGAGAATAGGCGCCTCCGGCGGCCGATGCCCGGTCGATTGAAGCGGACACGCTTTCTTAGGCCGATTCTCGGGGACGGTTCATACCTTCCTTCGCGTATTCGCCAAAGGGAGGGCTTGAGGGCCGCAAGAAGGGGATCGCGCCGGTCTTGCGAATACACCAATACGATTGGCAATCAAGGATGAACGGGGGATGGATAGAAGCGGATCCACGCGGGAAGAACTCTTCGCGGCAGGAACTGAACGAGACATGCTCCCGCTTGCAGGATGGATCCCAGCGTCTATGGCGGGAGAGGTCCGTC
>PUNF01000106.1 GCA_003552525.1 Clostridia bacterium
ATGGAGCTCCAGCGCGCCCGGGCGGGATCCTCGACTCCTTCGATCTCGCTACCCGGACGGCGTAACAGGACAGCTCTGAGGGGGCCGATCTCGCTGTCCAGCCCCCACGCACCCCAGAGCCGCGATACTTCATCCTCAAACGCCGTGTTATCGGCGAACCATCGTTCTCCATGGCTCTCAAGGGGCGGCAAATGCGTTCACCTAGTCCTTCATACTCTGGCGAATCACCCGTGCCATTCGGGCAACTCCCTCGCGAACATCATCCGGGTCTGGGTAACTATACGAGATCCTGAAGTTCGCTGCACCGCGACCATCACAGTAGAACTGACGTCCGCTGAGGGGGCGGACCCCCTCCTCGGCCATTTTTGGCAACATCTCATCGGAATCGAGCCCGGCCGGCAGCGTCAACCAGGTGAAGTATCCCCCTTGTGGGTAGGTCCAGGCGCAACCTTCGGGCATGTACTCCTCCATCGCCTCGATGGCCGCATCCCGCCGCAACCGATATCCGGTTCGCAGCTCCTCAAGACGCGCTTGCATATCCACCTCCGCGAGATACGCACCGACGATCGTGCGGGCCATGGGATTAGTGCCTCCATCGGCCTTGTGCACGTTCATCATCTCGATCAGCCTCGGGTCTGCCACGGCCCAGCCCAGGCGTACACCTGGTGCGAGAATCTTAGACATGGATCCAACGTGTATCACGAGGCCCTCGGTGTCGATGGCACCCAGACACGGGAGATCTTCACCCTCGAATCGCAGCTCCCCATAGGCATCGTCCTCGAGGATCAGGAAACCGTATTCCCTGGCGAGATTGAGCAACTCCCGCCTCCGGGTCAGCGTGGTCGTTGAACCCGAGGGGTTGTTGAAATTGGTGATGCAGTATAACAACTTGGGCATCGTCGCGCCGCGTTGGTTGCGCTCGACCAATAGGTCGCGCAGCGCATCGGTACACAACCCATCCTCGTCCACCTCGACGGATAGCAGCCGGGCACCGAAGTTTCGGAAGGAATTCAGCCCTCCCATGTAGCTTGGGGCTTCAACCAGGACAGGATCCCCGACGTCGATCAGGATGGAGCACACCAGGTTGATCGCCTGCGACGATCCACTGGTCACCAGTATCCCGTCGCCATCGCACTGGATTCCCCGGGTCGCCAACCGTTTTAGCGTGCGCCGCTCGAACTCCTCTGCGAAATCAGCGCCGCCGTAGTTGATCGCTTCGGGTCCATCCCGCAGGATTGCGCGCGAAGCGGTCCCGCAAAACGATTCCAGGGGATACGACTCCGGGTACGGGTAACCATAGTGCAGCGGGATCGCATCCTTCTTCTGCCGGCGGATACCCCCGATCACCCCATCGACCCCGCGCACGCGGGCTCGCTCAGAGAGGAGGGCCTCAAGATTCTTCACGATAAACACACCTCCTAAAAGCTGACCGGTACGTCGATGAGCGTGGGCCCATCGGCGACGAAAGCATCTTCAAGTGCGGTACGGAGGGTCTGGACATCATCCGCCCGCATGCCGCGAGCGCCGAACGCTTCTGCATAGGCAACGAAGTCCGGATTATGGATATCGGTGCCGATGGTGCGTCCGTATTTGCTCTCCATGGTCTTCGCCACCACCCCGTAATGTTCATTGTTCAGAATCACCACGGGAACGGGTAGGTTGTACTTCACGGCCGTAGCCAATTCCTGCGACGCGAAGAGGAAGCCACCATCGCCGCTAAGGGCCGCAACCCTCCGATCAGGTAGCGCAATCTTTGCGCCGTATGCCGCCGGAGTGGACCACCCGAGCGTTCCGAACCCCTGGGGGAATAAGTAGGTGCGCGGACGGTATGCCGGGTAGATTCGAGAAGCGCGATAGCAAAGTGTCGTCATATCGCCGACGAGGACATCATCGGGTCCCAGCACGTCACGTAGTACTCCCACGATGGCAGCCATCTCCCGGCAGACCGGGGACGTATACTCGTTGAGCAGCGACTCTCGGAGCCCCGCTACCCGCTCGAGATACGAGGTCCGATCCGGCAAAGTGACGCCCTCGAGTTCGGCAAGCAGGGCCCGGGCAAATAATTCCGCGTCGGAGCGAATGGTCAAGTCAGAAGTATACCCGTATTTTTGTTCCCAGGGCTCGAGGTCGGCCCAAATAATGGTATCCGGGAGGTCCAGGGTTCCTCCCTGCGTCTCCGCCACACCCAGTTCACTCCCGATGATTAAAACCGTGTCGAAATACGCGATCTCCTCCTGCATCAGAGGCGACCGGCCACAGTTTCCAAGACAGAGGGAGTGATCTTCCGACACGACACCCTTGCCTGCCGATGTGGTCATAACCGCGGCATCCAGTCTTTCGATCAATCGGGTGATCTCCTCGGCTGCATCCTTGGCTCCACCCCCGAGCCAGACCAGCGGGCGTTCTGATTCGGCGAGAAGCCGCGCCGCACGCGTCACATCGGTCGGGTCCGGGGCCAAAAACAACGGCTCGACCGGATCGCCGATCTCGATATCCACCTCTCGCTCGAGAACATCGGTTGGGATCTCGAGGTGAACGGGGCGCGGCCGCCGCGTGCGGAAGTAATCGAATGCATCGAATATCGCCCCGGGGATATCGCGCGGATCGTCGAGCCGACGGTTCCACGCGGTACAACCGTACATGTGGGCCAACTGGTCCTTCATCTGGTGGAGCTCGCCCATGTCCTTATCCATGTAGCGCGAATGATTCTGGCTTGAGATCAGAAGCAAAGGCGAAGAATCGGAAAAGGCCTGCCCGATTGCCGTCGCCGCATTCGTAACACCCGGTCCCGTAATGACCAGGTTGATCCCGGGAATTCCCGACGCGCGCGCGTAACCGTCCGACATAAATCCCCCGCCACCTTCATGGCGGGAAACGATATGTTTTAATTGGTCCTGCTTGTCGCAGAGTGCTTCGTAGATCTCCAGGGTATGCACACCCGGAATGCCGAATGCGGTGTCTACATTCTCCCGCAGGAGTGTCTCCACAACAGCCCTTCCTCCGGTCATTCTCTCGCTCATTGTTTGCACCTCCAGCACACATTGCCCACAGAGTTACCGCTCCCATGGTAATACGAAGTCGATGGAGTGTCACGCGTTGGACGAAATCCGTTAAGGTCCGGAATAAAGAGGCGAGGCCGGGAACAGTATCCTCGACCTCGCGCGGAACAAGCCCCTGATCCAATATCATGTCAGGGCCAGTTAACCCAGGTCCTCCAGTGCCTTCACTGCAGCCCGTAGATTCTCCGAAGGCGTCTGCAAGTGTATCGGCCCACCAGGTGCAATGACCAGCCCCTTTCCATCCACCTGGCTCACAGCATCGCCTATCTGCAATGAGACGGCGGCCGCCGTCTCCCGGTGCATGGTATCGGCCTCGTTTATGCCGCCCATCAACAGTGCATCCGTCTTCATGCGAGCGTCCCGAAGGCTCGGTTTCGCCCAGCGATCATGCCAGTTGAACAGATCTATGGGATACTCGATCACATCATCGAACAAAAGATCATGACCATGCATATGCAACCCAAGGAGTTTGTCGCGATCGGAGAGCCCGATTAGGGGTGCGAGATCATAATCCATGGCCTCTGCAGCGGTTGCTGCGTTATCCGTGCACTCGGTGCACGTGAAGTACGAGATATAGTACACGCCATCAGCGATTTCGAGTGCTGCCTCTAGGAAGGCTCGGATCACATTCGATAGTACGGTGACGGCGGATCCCAAGCCCGCATCGTCCGTGCCCGCGATCAGCCCCTCGATATCCTTGCGAATTCTATCCCCCCGCAAGAATCGCGCCGTCGTAAGCGGGCCATATACCGTGACAAGGATCGGCACGTCCTCCTGGAGGTTACGACGCACCAAGCGCAAACCACGCAATACCTCGTGGAAAGGAGGGCAGCCAGCGGCCTGTGCGCGCATGTGTGGCCACGTTTCAACATCCACGAAGGGTCTCTCCGGATCCTCCGGTAGGCCATGTTCATCCACGGCGCTACCCCGTTGGAATCCCCAGGGCTCGGCCGTATAGGCATACGTAGGTGTAAACACCATGACATCGAACGCGTAACGCATCTGGAAGGCCAGGTGCACGCGAGCCAAGGCCTCCGAATCATCGAAACCCGGGAAATGCCTCCACGCCGTGATCGGAATGCGGTCTGCTCTCTCGTGCAGCAAGGCCGCGCGTAGCCGATCCCACGAAGCACCGGGCCTGCCCCAGCGCCGAAAATCCAGGCGGAGCTCCAACGTGGACTCCTCTTCCTTGCAGCTCACCGTGCAAATACCCTCTTCCCAATTGAGACATCCTCTTCGTAGAACTTCTCCGATGGCCTTTGCATGCTTCGACGGCGTAGAATGCGCTCCTCCTGTTACGAAAGATCCGCCGAGGCAATCAGCGCCCTGGCCCGAGCACCTTTCCGGAGCGCACATCCGTAGGCTTTCCACGCTCAATCGCGAGGCGCCCGTTCACCAGCACGTACTCGATCCCACGGGGCGGACGGAGCGGCTCTTCATAGGTTGCGCGGGATTCGACCGTATCCGGATCGAACACGGTAATGTCGGCTGCCTTGCCGGCCGCGATTACGCCCCGGTCCGACAGGCCTAGACGCGCTGCCGACTTGGAGGTCATCCGGGCAATCGCCTCGGGTAGGCTTAGCACCTGGCGTTCTCGCACAAACTCCCCCAGAATTCTCGGGAAGGCACCACCGAGGCGTGGGTGTGGGTGCGGCCCGTAGATGCCATCCGTACAGGCAAGCCCAGCCGGGTGCCGCATCGCAGGCAGGATGTCCTCTTCTTTGCCCCAAAACGATATCATTGTGGCTGCCAGTCTCTCCTCCAAGAGCAGATCCATGAGAGCAACGGCCGGGGGCTCTCCCATTCCGTCGGCGATCTCCTGGAGGTCCTTCCCGATGACCCAAGCGTTCTCGTCCGATTTCACCCAGGTCACCATCACGCCTTCGGGTCCGCTCCGGGCGTACATATTCTCGGATGCACCGGAACTCTCCGGCGTGGTCAGCTCATCGAATATGCGCTGACGCGTATCCGGGTTACCCAATCTCTCGAGAATCTGTTCAACGCCCCCGCTGTGCACCCACTTGGGCAATAGCGCGTCGAGCATGGTACTCCCGGCCGCATAAGGATATTGATCAAACGTGACGTCGAGTCCCTGTGCACGCGCATCGTCGATCGCCGCGAGAAGATCGGGCCAAAGCTCCCGATTGGGCAATCCGGCAACCTTGAGGTGTGATACATGCAGTGGGCATCCACTTTTCTCGCTTACCCAGCGCATCTCCTCGAAAGAATCGAGAACCCGATGCGATTCGTTGCGCATATGGACGACAAAGAAGCCCCCGGCCTCAGCAGCATAACGGTTGAGGTCGGCGAGTTCTTCCCGGTCTGCGTACGAACACGGGGGGTAAATCAGGCCGGTGGAAAAGCCCACGGCACCGGCATCCATGCCGCGCTGGATCATCGCCCCCATCTTCTTTCGATCCTCGGGGGTGGTGGGTACATCATCGTTTCCGACTACCGCAGCACGGATTGGACCGTGCGGTAGGAGGTAGCACGCGTTCAGCTCCGGCGGGATTGCATCGATCGCATCGAAGTACTCGGAGACCGTCTCCCAGGTCCAATCCCGGGGTTCCTCGCCCAAGAGACCGGAGAGTCTCCCCTGCCACTCCTCGTGGTCTTCCTTGGAAAGGGGCGCCACGGATAACCCGTCCTGCCCGAGCAACTCAGTGGTAATTCCCTGTTGCAGCTTCACCCCGACCCCTTCAGGCCTGAACAGGGCCAGGTCCGAATGGGAGTGCATATCGATAAATCCGGGGGCCACAATCATGCCGGAGGCATCGATCACCTTGGCATTCTCGGCAACGGCGGAGTCCGCACCATCCCGGAAAACGCCCGCAATCATGCCATCTTCGACCAGGACATCCGCACGGAACGCCTCTGCGCCAGTACCATCAACGACGGATCCACCCTGCAAGAATACACGACTCTCCGCGTTTGCCACACCGCTCACACCTTTCGGATAATCACAAAACAAGACCGAATGAACCAAGGGCGACGAGAACCACGGCGCTGGGGAACATCGGTTGCAGATGACTTTTCGCGATCACTGCACGTTATCCAGCTGTTCACTAGGGATCCTTCTCTGGCACAGTAAAGATTCCTTCTCGAGAACCCGGGGTCCTCTCGGGATTCGTGCGGAGCGGCCGACTGCACCAAGTGAAGACTTCGAAGGCGGACCCGCATACACTAGGCCATTTCGCCCCGGTCATCTACAGGAATGACAACCACTTAACCAAAGCATGGTAGATCACACATGTCGCGAGATTCTCTGTACGGATCAGCAGGAAACCCAAAAGAAGTGCCAGGGGGAACATGCCCAGCGCAGCAACGAGAGCGAAGGGTGAGAAACCAAACAGAAGCATGCGAAGTACCAGGTGAACTGAAACCGTCAGGAGTGCCTGGGCGACCCAGCCCGCGGGGTTTCCAAATCGGTACATCAGGCGCGTCTGCAGGAAACCGCGAAAGACGAATTCTTCGCCGAGCGCCGAAATGACCGCACCCGGCAATAGCCCAAGCGAGGAGAATGGCAGGGCAACCGGCGAAACGAACACCCCACCCGCGAAACCAATGATCCACACGAGCGCCCCCGCGATCATTCCCAACAGTGTCGCCTGCCACAAATGATGTTGAACCAACGCGGCATCGGCAGGGCCAGCTTTATCTAGGTGCATGACACCAACGATCGGCAGGGCGAATACCAAGTATCCGAAAAAAGTGGCCGGAACATCCAGACGTAAGAAACTCCCGAATAGATGAGCATGAGAAATGACATCCGGTGAGAAATACTCCCATGCCAAAATCAGCGCCGAAAGGGCCGCGGTGCCAAGGCCAAGAGCCAGCAATCCCCGTAGGACCAGATCACTGTTCTCGGGAAAGTCCCAGCCCTTGTACTGCATGGGCAACCACCGAGATCCGTAAAGGACTAATGCACCGATGAGAAACAAGGAAATGGTATGTACCAACAAAGCATCGAACAATCGGAACCTCCCGTAGCAGGACAACGAGTCAAGACGCACGCGCTTTGCTTGACTGAACGTGGCATTCAGTATACTTTCAGCGCATGGGACGCCATCCGCGCAGTGAAAGCGAAAATCTCGAGCGCCTCGAACATATCCTGGAGGGCGCCACACGGTCATTCGCCGACTCCGGATATCGTGGCACAACCATGGCCAAGGTTGCCGATACCCTCTCGCTATCTCCGGGCACATTATACCTCTATTTTTCGGGCAAGGAAGCCCTATTCCATAGTGTGATCGCATATTGTCTCTTGAATGAATGGGAGAGCTATCTCGATGGGATC
The DNA here is from genome assembly GCA_003552525.1 of Clostridia bacterium. Taxonomy (GTDB): domain Bacteria; phylum Bacillota; class Sulfobacillia; order SLMV01; family SLMV01; genus CSSED11-154. The sequence continues at coordinate 7,357 of PUNF01000106.1, forward strand.
TCAGGATCCGCATTCGGCAATACCGAAACCATAGCACTGCTCAGCAGGCAATTTCGTCGCCTGGTGGCCGAATCCCCGGTGGGCTGGCCGGTGCGCGATACCACGGAGGATCCCGCCTCGGAGCTCGAGGACGTGCTGCGCGCGCTGTACCAGATCCTGTTTCACCACCAGGATGTGATTCGTATCGTCGAGCGCAGTCGTAATTCCTGGCCCGAACTTGCCGAAAGTGTAGAGCACACCCTCGTGCAAGGATTGCGCCGCGGGCTGGC
>PUNF01000031.1 GCA_003552525.1 Clostridia bacterium
CGGAAGCCACAACCATGCTGGTTCGTGCCCTGGGATACGAGCGGGGTGTTATGAGCCCCTGGCCGGCGGCGCATATCGCCAAGGGAGCCAATATCGGATTGACCGAAGGTCTCACCATTTTCCACCAGGTCCCGATCACCCGTGAAGAGATGGCGATCATGACGGCCAACGCGTTGACCATAGAGCGCCCCGACAGGGATGGTGATCCCAAGGAAGGTTCGGAACTCCTCTATGATGTGTTTGGCATGAAGCAGGAGCAGATGGTGGATGAAGTGACCGCCAACCGCATCAAGATCGAGGGCAAATGGTACGACTTCGGACGCCCCGTCGCCCTGTTCGGTGCGGCCTCTCTCGCCGATCTCGAGCGCAACGAAGTGGACTTCTATGCACGTGGTGGTGCCATTTACTACATCGAACTCTCCGAGACCAAGGCCATCCGGGGAATCTTCGATTCGTGGCTGACGCGCGATCGCCTGCGCCTCCAGGATGGGCGGACCTTTGAGCACCTGCCCTTTGAGAATGGGGATAGCCTGCTCCAGGTCAGCGTCAACGATGGTGGCTTCACCAGTGCCATCACCCGTGCTACGCGCACCGACTACGTTGACGAAAAGGACGAGGTTCGTCTGCACCTCGGCAAGGATGACGTCGTGGAGAAGATCGAGGTATATTTCGATACCTTCAAAAACATCCTGATCACCGAGGCCGAGCTGGACGACGACGACGATCCGGAATTCGGCGAAGTCGACCTCAAGCGTTTCATTAACCCGACGACCTCGCAAAACGCCAAGGGGCTCAACGTGGATGATACCACCAAGGTAATGCTCGATGGCGACATCGTCACCCTCGAGGAACTGGTCGAGGCTATGGAGGACTTCCGGGATCGCTGGGGTGATGAGGCCAACGCCATCGCCACCGTCCGCATCATCGGGTTCACCCATGCCGATGCCTTCACGGATGCCGGAGGAGAAGATCTTCATACCCTGTCGGTCATCATGGAGAACATTGTCAGTGGCGAGGTGACTGCCCGTGCGTCGGATTACGTCCGCATCGATGGCGTGAAGGTGAACGTAGATACCAAGTACCTGAGAATCGGGACGGACCTCGTCCTCGGCGAGGATGTGACCCTCCTCCTCGGCAGCGACGATAAGGCACGCGTGTTACTCGAGACGGTACCCGTCGACGACGTCTACTTCGCCAAGCTCCTCGAATACACTGCCTTTAGCAAGACCAAGCTCGAGGCCGACGTGCTGGTGGAGCTCGCCGACGGTGGTGAGGTACGCCTCAGGGGTATTGACGTACCGGACAATCTCGATGACCTGCTCGGCTATGTCGTCGTGATCGAAGCGGATGAGGCACTCTACGAGATCCACGAAGTCCCGAGCGGGTTGATCGACATCAAGTTCGGCTACTACAGCGAGAGCACCGCCACCTGGCTGCGCCTCAAGGAAGGCGGGGGAGTCTACCCGTGGGCGGATGACGTCTTCTTCTACAACATCAAGGACGGCAAGTACGTCAAGCGCGGTGACCTCAAGTCGGACAACCCCATCGCCCTGGCGATGATCGACGGCGTGGTCGGATACGTCGCGGTGTTCCACCCGGCGATCGTGACCAGCGCATCGGAGTTGAAGTATGCCCTGGAGCACAAGGATGTCGAGATGATCCTCGTGGCCGATGACATCACCCTTAATGAAGGCTTCACCCTGGGTCGCAACAAGAAGGTGAACCTCGCTGGATACGAGGTCAAGCTCAGTGGAGCGTTCAACGTCAACGCGTACACCATCGACACGCGGGACAGCGACGGGGGGACGGTTATCTTCCACGACGCGTTTAGCATCGTCGACAACGTGCCGCCCAACCACGTGATCATCAACAACACCGGGGATGCGGTCTCGTACGAGGTGTCGGGCGATGGTGTGGACAGCTATAATGACTATGCCGATCCCAATGCGACCCGCCAGTATCTCTGGGAGAATAGCAAGTACCTGCGTAAGAACTAGTGATAGAGGGTTCGTCGGTTCGATCAGTTGGGCTTCACACGCGGGCGGGGATGATCCCGCCCGCGCGTCCGTTTGCCCCGGGGAGGCACGGTCATCCACCGGGCAGGGATCGGCGAAATCGACATGGAAATGGATACGCAGTCCAATCGGTATGCGGGAGAGGAGCCCACCGCGATGGCTTTCGTATCGGCGTCGAACCTGAGAAAGTCCTACGATGGTGAGCCAGCCGTGGTCGACCTGGATCTCGACATCTTCGCCGGGGAGATCTTCGGCCTGCTCGGGCCCAACGGTGCGGGCAAGACCACCACGATCAAGATGCTCGCCACCGTCCTGGCTCCGGATAGTGGTGATGCCGAGATCGGGGGTTACTCCATCGTTTCCGCACCCCGCGAGGTGCGCCGGATCATCGGGCTCTGCCCCCAGGACATCGCCCTCTACGAGGACATGTCCGCGCGCGAGAACCTGCTCTTCTTTGGACGCATGGCCGGGCTCAATGCGCGCGAAGCCCGCACCCGCGCCGTGGAGTGCCTGGCCACGGTGAACCTCGATGCTCGGGCCGACGAGCGCGTCCACCGTTTCTCCGGCGGGATGAAACGGCGGGTCAACCTGGCCATCGCCCTGGTCAACCAACCGCGCCTGCTGTTTTTGGACGAGCCCACCGTCGGGGTGGACCCGCAATCACGGGCGCGCATCTACGATACGATCCGTGCCCTCGCAGGCGAGGGTACCACCGTCCTATATACCACGCACTACATCGAAGAGGCGGAGAACCTTTGTAATCGCGTGGCCATCATCGATGGCGGGCAGATCATCGCCCAGGATACACCCCGGGGCTTACACACCCTCCTGCCCGACACCGAGCGCCCGACTCTCGAGGACGTATTCCTGCACCTGACCGGGCGCACATTGAGGGACGTGTAAGGACGATGCTTTCGTGAGGGCCCTCATCATCGCCACCCGCGAAATCCGCGCGTATTTCTCCGACGTCGCCGACCTCCTATTCGGCCTTGCTCTCCCGGTGCTCCTCACCCTTCTCATTCTCGCCGTCTTCGGGACCCCCGACTTCTATCCCACGGCCCACCTGGTGGACATGGACAGCGGAGAGGGAGCGTTGGCTTTCCGCGAGCGCCTCGGGAAACGCACCGAACTGCAAGAACTCGATCCCGCCGAAGCCAATCGTCTGTTGGAGCGATCCGCGGTCTATCACGTCCTCTGGATCCCCGCGGGTTTTAGCGATTCGCTGGAGGCTGGCGAAGATGCCCGGCTCCGCATCCTCCAGCGCGGTTCGGGGAGCGTGGAAGGGCAGGTTGTCACCGCCATCGCCCACGCGGTCCTTTCGGAGCTCGCCATCGAGGCCGACGCGAGGCGACGGGTACACCGGTTCGCCGACGCGCTGGGCGTCGATGATAACACCGTGGACATTGACGCCCGCACCGACGCTTTCCTCGCGCGCGAATCCTCCGCCCCCCTCGTGGGTGTGGCCACGGAAACCGTGGGTGCGCAACCCGACATGGCGCTTCGCACGGTCGCCGGCGTACTCGGCATGTTCCTTCTCTTCACCGTGACGCTCGGTGGCGTCGCCACGGTCGAGGAACGCCGGTCCGGGGTCGTGCAGCGGCTGAAGACCATGGGGGTCGGTGCGTCGGATTTCTTCGTGGGCAAGCTCGTTTCCGGTGCTTTCAAGGGGATCTTGCAGGCGGGGATCATGCTGGCACTTCTCTCGCTTCTCGATGTGCCGCCGGAACTCCCGCGACTGCTCGGGGCCCTGGCCTTTGCCGTCCTCGCGCTCCTCGCCTTCGGATCCTTCGGGCTTTTGCTCGGGGGCTTGGCCCGTACCCGGGAGCAGGCCCTCTGGGCCGCGATACTTTTCACCATGATCAGCGCGGTCTCCGGCGGTACCTTCTTTGAGGTGGGGGCCAATCCCACCACCGCGGCCATCGCGCGCGCTTCGCCCGTCTACTACGCCATCGAGGGACTCGGGGGCATTCTCGAGGGCGGGGGAGGGCTGGCCATCGTCGGTCCTCTTACCGTGTTGTTCGCCATCACGCTGATCCTCGGTCCGATCGCGCTCGTATGCCTTCGTCGCGCCTGGGAGAGGGGGTCTTGAGCGTGCGTGCGTGGCTCTTGGCGGGGAAGGATCTCCAGCGCTTTTTGCGCGACCCCAAGGCCCTGGCCTTCGGGCTCGCCTTCCCGGTTCTGCTCATCTTTTTCACCATCGCCGTGCAGGGGAATGCGGGTGCCGACGACCCCATGCTCCATCTGTACGTGGCGACCGCCGAAGGGTCGGGTCTCAGCCACGACATCATCGATGTGCTCCTGGATATCGAGGACCTTAGTATCCGTACGCTCGAGCCAGCGGAAGCGAGCCGTGCGCTCGAGGCCGGGGAGATCGGCGGTTACCTCCTGTTCCCGGCCGATTTTACCGAGGCCGTGACGGGCGGCTATGGTACAGATCTTTCGGTTCGGGTCGGGGGGCAAGCCCTGCGTACCCGCTATGCCCTCGAGGGCCTGGCCCGGGATATCGCCGCGCGGGCCGGCACCAGCCGCGTGGTCCTGGATGCCGGGCTCTCCCTCCTGGCCACGCCCACCGCCCATGACGTGGATTTCTCCCGTGTCGAGGGCGCCTTTCGCGAACTGTTCGCCGAGGACGGCTTCGGTGCGGGGCCAGCGGTGACGCTGGAATCGGAAAGGGTGGGGCCCATCCTCCCGCCGGACCCTCCCGATTGGTCGGTCCCGGGGTACGTGGTGATGTTCCTGTTTTTCACCGCCGCTCTAGGCGCGGAGTCCATCGTGCTCGAGCGACGGAACAATACCCTGGAACGGCTGCTGGTCGTCGGTGCCACGCGCGCTGATATCCTCGGGGGAAAGTTCCTGGGGGGTGTGACCCGCGCCATGGTCCAGGCGGTGTTGCTTTGGACGGCTGGCATCGCTCTCTTCGGCATGAATATCGGCCGGGCACCCGCCGCGGTGCTGGTGATCACCGCTGTCTTCGTTTTCGCTTCCGCCGCCTTTGGTGTGCTCTTGGCCTCGCTCGTCCGCACTCCGGCCGCGGCCCACTCCGCCGCGGTGCTGGTCTCCCTGGTCGCCGCTCCGTTGGGTGGGTGCTGGTGGCCCCTGTTCCTGGCGCCACCGTGGCTTCAGGACATGGCCCGGATCACCCCGCACGCCTGGGCGAACGCGGCCTTCCTGCGGACGCTCATCTACGGCGCCACGCTCCCCGAGGTGCTGGGTGAAGTGGCGGTCATCGCACTCTTTGGCATCGCCTTTGGCGCGGTGGCATTGCTTCGTTTCCGTCCCGATGCCGAGTAGCCATCTCCCCTTCCTGTTATCTACATCGCCGAAGCCTCACGCCGACGAATTTCGCCAGGACCCCTTGCTTCATGCGATCCCCTGGCATAGCGTAGGTGGCTGGGAGATCGCGTTCTTGGAATCTTGGGAGGTGGGGCTATGCAGTGGAGGAGACTGTTGGTCGAGTTCTTGGGAATGGTCCTCGGGACGGCCCTGGCGGGCGCGGGCCTGAACCTTTTCCTGGTGAGCAATCGCCTGGCCGCGGGTGGGGTGAGTGGCCTGGGCGTCATCCTATTTCACATGGTCGACATCCCCGTGGGACTGACCATCATCGTGTTCAACGTGCCCCTTTTCCTGTTGGCCCTTCGCATGTTGGGATGGCGTTTCGCCCTGCAGAGCCTCGTGGGGGCCGCACTCTTTTCCCTGATGGCTGAGGTCTTCTCCGTGCTGCCGCCCGTCACCGGGGACTTGCTCCTGTCCGCTATCTATGGCGGGGCGATGCTCGGCGTGGGCATGGGTATTGTCTTTCGCTCCGGTGGTACCACCGGTGGAACCGCCCTGGCCGCCCGGCTGCTCAGCCGCACGTTCGGCATCTCCGTGGGCGAGGGGCTGATCGGCAGTGACATCCTCATCATCGGTGCAGCCGGCGCGCTCTTCGGGGCAGAATTGGCCCTGTATGCCACCCTCGCCCTCCTGGTTTCGGGCTGGCTCCTCGACGTGGTGCAGGAGGGCCCGCGCTTTTCCAAGACGGCCGTGATTATCACGCGCCGGGGTGAGGTGATGACCCGGACCATCCTCGAAGACCTCGATCGAGGGGTGACGCGTCTTCAGGTCACCGGCGGTTATACCGGGGAGTCCCGGGATGCCCTGCTTTGCGTCTGCCACCGCAACGAGATCATCCGCCTGAAATCGTTGGTGGCGCAGGCCGACTCCGATGCCTTCGTGATCGTGGGCAATGCCAGTGAGGTCTTGGGCGAGGGATTCAAGCGGGAGTAGGGTCAGCGGCGCAGGATGCCACCGCTTCGAAACAGGGCGGCCAAAAGGGAACCAAGCCCCAACAGATACACGAGCGATGAGAGCGGGGCGGGCGCCGTCGGTAGCCCGGGGATGGGATGGGATAAGAGCGTCGCCACCAGGCCGAAGTAGAAGAAAACGCTGCAATACGCGCGGTCCAGCGGTTTACGAACGCGGGCACGGGTGAAGGAGGCCCCGGCGATATAAAGGCCCGCCCGAAAGAGCCAGAGCAGGACATCCGGCCCATTGGGGTGTTGGAGTAGGTAGACCAGGCTGCTGAACAAGGATATGCCTCCCACCAGGATACTCTCTTACCCGCGAACTGTGCTGGGCAATCCGGGGTTCTCTAAAACGCCGCGCGACATCCCGTCACGGACGGGGGAGTAGAACCCCGCCCGTGGCCGTCATCACCGGTGGACTGAATGGGCACGCGCCGGGTGAGATCTGTTGCAAGAATTCCGTCAGCGCGGCAGGAAATGTGTGTCGGCACGAGAAATGTGCCAGTTATGTATACCGTGTGTCGACACCACGACCTTGTCCACGTTGCGCGCAGAAAGGGAGATGACCATTGAGCATTATTCGAACGGTACTCGGGGACATTGCCCCGGAGGAACTGGGATTTTGCCAGACCCACGAGCATACCTGGTGTGATTTTCGCCAGGCCGAGCGGAGCCACCTCAATAGCACCGTGACGCAGGATCCTCTGAACACGATGATCTACGATGAGAAGGATCGCATGCTGGAGGAACTCAGGGCCTACTATGACATGGGCGGTCGCGCGATGGTGGACGTCACCACCAACCATTGGCGCCTCGATTTCCCCACGCTCCAGGACCTGTCCCGGGAGTCCGGGGTGAAGATCGTCATCACGGGCGGCTTCTACATCGAGCCGTCGGTTCCAAAGTGGGTCGATACCCTGAGTATCCGCGAGATCACCGACATGATGGTCGCCGAACTGGAGGAGGGCGATCCCGAGACCGGCGTGAAGGTGGGTCTTTACAAGTCCGGGATCCTCCGTGGACGCATCGAGGGTCCGGAGTTGAAGGGTCTTCGTGCGGTGGCGCGCGCCATCCAGGAGACCGGGGCCGCCATGACCACCCATACCACTGGTGTGCGTCGCTACGAGGTGCCCGGCGGGACCGTAGGAGTGGAACACCTGAAGATCTTCCAGGAAGAGGGGACGCCGGCGCATCGTTTGATCGTCGGGCACGTGGATGAGCGCCCGGACATCAACGTGTTGAGTGCGCTGGCGGACGAGGGTTGTTTCATCCAG
>PUNF01000157.1 GCA_003552525.1 Clostridia bacterium
CAACCGCATCCGCATGCTGGCGCGGAGCAACGCCCGCCGCCTGGCCATGCTGGAGCGGCTCGGTCAGATGAGCCAGAGCGAAGAGGACGGCCACACGCCGGGCGACAGCGCCGCCGATGGTGATGTCCGGCAGTTGATCGCCACGTTGACGCCGCTGCAGCAGGATATCTGTCGTGGGTTGATGAACGGGCTGAGCGAGTTCCAGATCGCTGCGGCCCTGGGCCGACACTACACGACCATCCACCGCCACGTCGGCCGCATCCGCGAGGCCTTCGCACGCCGGGGGCTCGACACATGGTCCGCCTGAATGCCGACCGCCGCGTGCCGTCCTCGGCCGACGAACGCCTGGACGAACTGGCCGAAATCCTTGCCCGGGCCATGCTTCGTATGGGGACGAAAAAGAGTGGTTCATCTCGTGGAAACCGCCTGGAGCTTTCGGCCCAAACGAGGCTCAGTGTCACCACTTCCGAAACGCAGAACGATTGCGAGGTGACATGATGCAGAAGACGGTTCTCAAGCAGATCGACGAGCTGAACCAGATGTCGATGGCCCAGCTCCGCAAGCGATGGGCGGACCTGATGGGCACCGACCCTGGCAGGCTGGGGCGGCAGTACCTGATGCGCCGCCTGGCATACCGCATCCAGGAACTGGCCTACGGCGGCTTGAGCCCCCACGCCCGCAAGCAGCTGGAGGCTGTCGCCGATACCGGCGCCGCGAGTACGATCATGCTCGATTGCATGTCCCAGTTGGCCGGATCAAAAGATGCACAGAATCCGCGCCATCAGGCCACCCTTTTCACAATCCTCGTTCGCGGTATGACCGGAGTGCGAAACGAAGCGGGTGGATCATAATGAAACGGTTTCACGGCTGGGGCAATGTACCCGGCATGGCCCTCACAAGCTCGATGTGCATCGGGGGCTTGATGCTTTTCATGCCCGTCATCTCCCTGATCTTCCGGGATCTAGGGGCCACGGACTTTTATATCAGTATAGCGGCGGCGGCATGGACCAGCGCTTCAGCGCTCAGCCAGTACTTCGGCGGAATGTGGTCGGACCGAATCGGTCGCGTGCCGGTGCTAGTGGGTGCCTGCCTCGCGGGCTCCATCGCGCTTGCACTGGCATCTTTTACCAACTCCTGGATTCCTTTTCTCCTATGCTTCATGTTCTTCAAGTTCAACCACGCCGTGCAGATGCCCGTATTCTCGTCAACGATCGGCGAATCCGTGGAACCCGCGAAGCGTGGTCGTGCTTTTGGAGTGGTCGAGCTGTGCATTGCAGTCGCCGCCTCCGGGGCTCCACTGCTGGGCGCGCACATGATGGAGCTGACGGGCACACAACAACTGCTACTCCTCGCCGCAGGGCTCTGGCTCGGCGCAGGAATCATCCGATATCGGTTGATTCGCGAAACCCGCCCGGCGGCCACCGCTGCACGGGGGTTTGGTTTCACGGACGTATTTCAGGGTCGCCTTTTACAGGTCACGCTGGTCGCTGTGGGCTGCCAGGTCGCGTTGACCCTGACCAAGTGGGGTCCGTTCATGGCTCTGCACGCTTCAGATTACATGGGACTGACCCGCGTTCAAATCAATACGTACTATGCGGTTGGCGCACTGTGTGCGGTCTTCATCAGTCCCCTTGCGGGCACCGTGGTAGAACGCTTCGGCTGCTATATCACGCTGGCCGTGAGCATGCTCGCCTTCGGGCTGTCATTCATCTTCTGGTCACTACAGACCACGACGGTGACGATCATTCTATCCTACGTACTCATCGGGATCAGTTTTCAGCTTTGTATGATTAGCCTCGGGGCCTTTCGCGTTGCAGCTTTGGACGACGAGGTACGGGGGCGCGCCCTCGGGGCCCTGGGAACCATGGCAATGCTAACGGCCGCGGCCGCTGTCCCGGTAGTGGGATACATCGAGACGTTCCTCGGACCATTTACCCCGTTCTTTACCGGTTCCGCCATCGCCCTCGCCGTGGCATGGCCACTACTGGCGATGTATCGAGCCGGCGATGAGCACCGGATTGACGATGACGTCGGGCCGATGCCCGCAGACGAGGCGCTCGGCGCGCTGAAACCCACGCGCGGGGAAGCCGCTCACGATTCCCCCGGTCGACCAACACCGGTTCGCGAAGAGAGGTAAACCGGCACCGGACGAAGGGCTTATCCGGTAACGAACACGACGCCGCCCCCTCTAAGGTACGGAAGATTCAAGGAAGGTGATGACATTGGAATACTGTGTGGAAATGATCCGGGCACAATTCCCCGCGTTACAAATGGATCTCGATGGATCACCGGCCGTGTTTTTTGATGGCCCCGGCGGTACACAGGTCCCAGAGCGAGTACTCGCATCCATCGAGGATTACCTCGTGGCGCATAATGCGAATCGCGGGGGACCCTTCCCAACCAGCGCACGCACGGATGCCCTCATCGAAGAATCCCGCTTGGCCGTCGCGACGTTCATGGGAGCCGAGGCAAACGAAATCGCCTTTGGTGCAAACATGACCACGCTGAACTACTCGTTGGCCCGCGCGCTGGGCCGGATGATGGAACCTAACGAAGAGATCATCATCACCGACCTTGATCACGAGGGGAATCGTGGCCCGTGGCTCTCGCTGCAGGAGATGGGCATCACGGTGATGAGCGTCGCGATCGATCCCCGTGATTGCACCCTCGACCTCGAGGACCTCGAGGCGAAAGTCACCAGCAAGACCCGGATCGCAGCCGTCACTGCAGCATCAAACGCTGTCGGGACCATCGTGGACCTCGCCGAAATCCGACGAAGGCTCCCCGAGGGTTGCCTGCTGGTTGTCGACGCCGTACACCTCGCGCCACACAGGATGATCGACGTACGCGAGATGGACTGTGACTTCCTGTTGTGTTCTGCCTACAAGTTTTTCGGACCACACCTCGGGATCATGTATGGGAAACGGGATTCCTTCGACATCCTCCCGACGGACCGGCTTCGACCACAGAAAGACCGGGCTCCCGAGCGCATCGAAACCGGCACCCTGAATCATGAGGGTATCGCCGGCACTATGGCTGCGATAGACTTCATTGCCGATCCAATGAACCTCGGAATCGCGCGGAGCAGGGATCATATCATCCGGGGAATGCGGGCAATCGGCCACCACGAGGACAAATTGTTCGCCCACTTATATGAGGGATTAAGCGCCGATCCACGCATTACCATCCATGGCCCCGAAGTCGACCGCGACCGAACTCCGACGGCTGGGTTTACCCTAGAGGGGGTCGACGCGCGAACCGTTGTTGCATCCTTGTGTAAAATGGGTATATTCTCTTGGGACGGTCACTTTTATGCGCAAACGCTCGTGGAAAGACTGGATCCCGGTCCGGGCGGATTGGTTCGCGTCGGCCTCGCTCCTTACAATACCGTGGCGGAGGTCAATCGTTTCCTCGACGCCGTTGAACGGATCGGAAGCAGCTACGCTTAGGGAGGCTTATCGACACCGTGCCCAAAGCCTCGATACTGAGGAAATTCGCTCCCCTGGCGAGTACCGTGATGGGGTTGCTCCTGGTGGGCCTGGCCCTCATCCAGTTGGGCGTGATCGACAGGAGTACCAGCGGCATATACGCGGCGCTGCGAACCGCGGGATCACTTGCGCCCCTTGCCTTCCTCGGATTCTCGCTCGTACGGGGATTACTATTTGTCCCCGCCGGCACCTTCACGGTCGTGGCCGGTATCGTGTTCGGTCCAATCGCGGGCGCGCTCTACGCACTAATCGGCGTCGGTCTCAGCGCACTTCTTCCGTTCATGCTCGCCAGAAGGCTAGGTGGTCATTGGGTGCACGAGTTCCTGGAGGAGGAGCGGGGCGACCCGAGATTTCTGGCCGCGGTTGATCTCGTCCGCGACAAGGGATTTTGGGGAATTGCTCTATTGCGCACCTTGCCCTTCCCCCCGTTTGATGCGATCAGCTATGCCGGTGGCATCCTCCCGGTGCGCGGCATCGTGTTCCTGCTGGGCACGATACTCGGAAGTGTCCCGGGGGTCATCATTTTTAGCTTTCTCGGGGCAGAACTCCGCCGTCCATTCGGTCCCGTATTCTTTGTGCTGCTCGGGTTAATCGCGGCGGAACTGATCTTCGGTTACCACCTTGTGCGGCTGCAACTCATCCGGTCAGCCAATGACCGATGCGCCGCTGATTCGGCAAATGGCTAACAAAACGGGCACTACCATCATTCGTCGCGGGAAAACCACCCCACCGGTCGGTGTTTCACTTGGGCCCGCCCATCCTGGACTCTGCCTCTCACCCACGGACGCAACGGATCAGCCTAGCCGGATCATCATCCGCACGCCTGTTTGGACAAGATCCCAGGAAACGGGGAAATACGAGATTGGTACCACCACCCTCGGATGACCATGGCTCGGCATCACGATGCGCCATCAATCGTTGTGCGCTCTCGTTCCGATCCCAGTCCGACGAACAACATGGAGGACCGGCGATCGTGTGACAGGCGAATTGTGGCAGGGGATCGGCATCCATTGGGTCCTATCTTGGTCAGAATCGCTCGTGGATACCATGCCAGCCGCCGGCCCAGAGCATCATGCGCAGGTGTTCCAACGCAATTACCCCACGCGCCGAGTTTACCATATAATGGCATCTCTTTTTCCGACGACTTTTCACCATCTCCTTGGTGTCTAAGGCCATCAGCCGTGACCAGATCCCAAGCGGGCTCTCTACCGAGATGTGTCCCACATAAGCAAACGAGCAGGTGTTTGGCAGTCCCCCAGGGAACAGCGGGACATCTCGGCTAAACGGGCCCAACCACCGCTGCAAAGCGGAGGTGATGCTGGGCTAATCCGCGCCCGGCAGCCCAACGAACAATAGGATGAAGGGTAATCCGTCATCCGAAGAGAATGCACTATGGCAGAGCTCCGTACACAATGCGTCCGCACATGGAAGGAGAAACTCAATGCTTACCTTCTACTGTTTTCCGACGTGAACGACCTGCAAAAAGGCGAAAGCGTGGCTTTCGCATCATGGCGTTGAATATGATTACCGCGATATATTGAAAGATCCCTTGCAAAAAGAGGAACTGGAAGACCTGGCGTTGCGGGCGAATGTGCATCTTCGCGATTTGGTGAACCCGAGGAGCACGATCTTCCGGAAGATGAAGGTTAACCGCGAAACCATGACCGACGAGCAAGCAGCAAACCTGATCCTGGAAAACCCGCGCGTCATGCGTCGCCCCCTTTTTGCCACCGAGGATCGTGTCGTCGTGGGCTATAAACCCGAGGCAGTTGAAGGGCTTTTCTGACTGGCGATACCTCGTAGCGTACGCCCACTCTGGGGCCCGGGCATGAAGATCGCCGCAAGTTCGATCATCCGCCCGGGCCCCAGCCACTCCCGAGCCGTCGCGGCGAAGCATTGGCCCGCGCACCAATCTTATCTCCCCGTCATCCCCCCGGATAGCCCGCCAACCACATGATCGAGCGCGATGACCAATGCCGACGGTGAATCAGCGGACACGGGGCCATTCAGGCTACATCTTCGGCCTAAGTGCGGAATATGCATTCGAAGTGGATCGTCTCTTACGTGATCGCTCGGCACGCCCCCCCCCTCCACACCCGCCGTGCCCGTGGTCCATATGCGCCTTTGCTGGACAAGTACCCGTAGGATCCCCTGTTTCCCAGGAGGCTAGAAGATACGATCTAAGAACTGCACGAGTACCGTGTTCATCCCCTGGGGGTTATCCTGATTCGCAACGTGGTGCGCGTCCTCAATAACCCTGAGGCAGGATTTCGGCGCTTGTTCATGCCACTTCCGCATCTGCTTTCGGACAAAACCAATCTCATGGTCGCCGTGACACAGTAGCTTAGACTCGGGGGTGTGCTTCGGCAGTCCCCTGGACATATCCCGTAGCATCTCCTGAGTCAGCTCTTTCATAACGCCTTTGCCGTTCCCACGGGCGACCTGTTCCATATATGCCTTCGTCTCCTCTTTGAGTGCACGGTGTTCAGCAAAGGCCCGGAAGACCCGCCTGGTCGGATAGAGATCGATAAACAGGCCCACAAGGGGATTGGCGAGCAGGATGAGTGATGTAACCGGAGGACACAGGGGCGTCCCACCGATATGCACGGTTGCACGAACGCGTTCGGGGTGCATGTAAGCCATGGTTTGGGTCACATAACTGCCCAGGGATAACCCGACAATTACCGCCTCTTCTATGTCCAGATGATCGAGAAGATCGCAAATCACACCGGCGGAGGTCTGTGAAAACGGGGTCCCGGAGCGCGTGTTCGAGGACTTGCCGTGGTACGGCATATCCCAAACGATGATACGGAATCGATCTCGCAATCCTGAAACCTGACCATCGAAGGTTCGGTGGTCCATGCTTACCCCATGGCAGAAGACGATGGGTGGTGCACACGCATCTCCAAACGACTCATAGTAGATTCTCCCGGCCCTGCTTTCGAAATACACGATTGACATCCCCCATCCTTACAGAAAGTGGGCAGTGCCCTGATCAGTGCACGTGCATCCATTTCTATGTGAACATAAGCGCTCGCACTGCTATTACCATGAGCCGCTCGCGCGCACAATAGCGCAGAAACGCTGCACAGATCCACCGATGCGGATTCTCCCGGCCGCCCCTTTACGTTCTCACTCACCACGACGGTCGACGGGCAGCGGGTGCCACCCCTATCGTGTTCTGCTGGCTCAACGAGTGTCCTGCCCGTCATCCTCAGGCAGATGCACCATCCATGTAGGACCCTGTATCACGATACCCATCGCAACAACACCGACGTGGCCACCCCCCCAAGGGTGCCAGGCGCTTTGCCAGACATTAACATGAGTGGTTCACATGAATGAATGTGATTCCAACCGCACCAGAAACGCCCCAATGGGTGAGGATGGCAGGAAATCCCCAGGTCATCGGCCAAATCTAATCTCGAATGCGACGATACGGTCCCTGATGCTCTCCCACTAGAGGGGACCCCTCGCAGCCATTCCAACGAAGGCCGCTGCCGGCTCCGGTGCACGTTCTGGTGACGCGGCGCCTTCGGATTGAGGCACGATACGACCCGCGTGAGATGCCGGGTCACACGGGGCCTGAGGTCGAATCGTTGCCTGGAAAGCATAGAGGTCTGGGGGGACAATACACCCCAGAAGTGATCGTATTGGGGCATATGCGTTGGTGGAGCAGTGCTAACCTGGACGCGCTTTTTCGGAGTCGCGGACACGAGCCCGGTGCAAGCCCGACTATGGTCCGGTTGAAGGCGTGGGATATCCCCAGACGGGAGGCCAATCGATGAGTATACATGGTTGGATCGACAGTATGGCGGTGGGCTTGGGTGCGCGTTTCATGCCAAAATATTTTCGGGACGGATACGCGTCCGAGGGCGTGCGCGAGCACCTAGAGGCAGTCTCAATATCTTTCCCGGAGTTGAAGGAGGAAGGCGAATGCGAGCTATCGCCG
>PUNF01000036.1 GCA_003552525.1 Clostridia bacterium
GATCAAACTCTCCACTTTGATCCTCGGTTATGCAGCACACAATACACCATGCACTGCTATACCTCATCCAAAACCACTCAGTATTCACTCGCGCTGCACTACTCTCTTGTCAAAGATCGAACCCGGTCGGTCCCCCGACCGCCTGCTGGATTTTCATCTTAACCAGCCATTTGCGCTGTGTCAAGAGTCGCGGGGCGACCGCCCCGCCACCGAGCACGCGTTACATTCTATGATCCCGGATCAGAAGAGTCAATGCCCTCTTCAAAATCCGTTTCGGATTCCCGCGGGCGCATCAGTGGGAACAGGATCACATCCCGGATCGATTCCGAATCCGTCAGGATCATGACGAGACGATCCACGCCAAGACCCAATCCGCCCGTGGGGGGCATCCCGTACTCCAGCGCAGCCAGGAAATCTTCATCCATCACGTGGGCTTCGTCATCACCACGCTCGCGCTGTCGTAGTTGCTGTTCGAAGCGAAGTCGTTGTTCCTCGGGGTCATTCAGCTCGCTGAAGGCATTGCCGATCTCCATGCCCGCGATCACAGGTTCGAAGCGATAGGTAAACTGGGGATCATCCGGCTTGCGCTTGGCCAGTGGCGACACGTCAACGGGATGATCGAGCAGGAACGTGGGCTGCACCAGCGTGGGCAACACCAATTCTTCCACCATCTCGTCGATGATCTTCCCGCGCGTAACCCCTTCCGGTACGGTGACCCCGAGGCGACGGGCATCACTGCGGGCATCCGCATCACGATCCCAGGCGCGAATATCCACCCCGTGCTCGGCCAGGGCTTCGACCATGCCCAGGCGTCGCCAGGGCGGACGGAGATCGATCGTCTCGCCCCGGTAGACCACTTCCGTCGTCCCGAGGGTTTCCTCGGCGATATGGGCGACCATGTTCTCGGTCAGGTCCATCATGGTCTCATAGTCCCCGTACGCCTGGTACAGCTCGAGCAACGTATACTCGGGGTTGTGACGGGTAGAGATCCCTTCATTGCGGAAGACCTTTCCGATCTCATACACGCGCTCCAGTCCACCGACCACCAGTCGTTTCAGGTAGAGCTCCGTGGCAATCCGAAGATAAAGATTCAGGTCTAGCGCATTGTGGTGCGTGGTGAAGGGCCTGGCAGTCGCACCCCCGGCGATGGTCGCCATCATCGGGGTCTCCACCTCCAGGTAGCCACGATCATCGAGGAAGCGACGCATGGCGGAAACGATGCGGCTCCGGGTGATAAAGACATCGCGGCTCTCGCGATTCACCATGAGGTCGACATAGCGCTGACGATACCGTAGGTCGACATCGGTCAGTCCATGGTACTTGTCGGGGAGTGGCTTGAGGCACTTGGACAACACCTCGAACTGCTGCACGCGCAACGAGGGTTCCCCCATGCGCGTACGAAACGGAGAGCCCTCAACACCCACGATGTCACCGATATCGACAAAACCCAGCACGGCGTAGGCATCCTCGCCCACGTCGTTTCTGCGAATGAAAAGCTGGATGTGTCCGCTCCGGTCCTCGAGGTCCATGAAGGTAACCTTCCCGTGCGACCGGATGCCCATGATCCGACCCGCCAGGGAAACCTCGGCATCTTCCATCTCATCGACGTGCTCGTATACGTGCCCGGCTCCGTCGGTAACCTCGAAGGCATCACCGTAGGGATCGATGCCACGGGCACGAAGGGCTTCTAGGTTGGCCCTACGCGATTTTAGCAGGTCGCCACCCCCGCCACAGTCGGACGGGCGATGGTCCGACGTATTGCCACTTCCCCCGCTCACTCCATCGCCCCCTCGAGCCACTCCACCGCATCAATCCGGTACTCCGCCGTACCCGCGGGAAGACGAACCTCTACCATTTCCCCCTTGGAACGACCGTATAGTGCACTCCCCACGGGGGAGCGGTAGGAGATGCGGTTGCGCGCCGGGTCGGACTCCTTGGCACCCCCGACGATCACAAAGGTCATCTCTTCACCGTTGTCCAATGCCGTAACCTGCACGCGGGAGCCCACGTTTACCCGGTCCACGTCCACATCTTCCTTACGTACGACGCGAGCCCGTCGCAGCTTGTTCTCCACTTCGGCGATGCGGCTTTCCAGCAGCGCCTGTTCCTTTTTGGCTTCATCGTACTCGGCATTCTCGCTCAAGTCGCCCCGGGACCGGGCGATGCTGATCTTTTCGGCCACTTCCTTACGCCGCACGGTCTTGAGGTAATCCAGTTCCTCCTGTAGCTCCTCCTTTCCCCTGGGGGAAAGCAGGATCTCTTCACCCTGTACCTTCATGCCATCTCACCCTCCCGAATCGATCTCAACGGCGATAGCAGAATCCAAAGACGGTACATGCAAACCCATCCGCCGACGGTTTTCATGGCCACGCTTGCGAATTGCGCGCAAGTCCGATTCGGAAAGCTGCTTATCAAAGGCACGAAATCCGGTCACGGAAAAACCATGATGCTTCGCCAGGCGTTCGATTTCCACGACCTGGTCGACCGTGAGGTCTCGCCCAAGCGTGTAATTTTCGTAACGCTCCTCCATGGCAAGTATCATAGTCTCGGCCATACAAGCCATGCAAGTCCCCCGAGGTGTGCCGATATCGAGGCTCCAATTGGGCTCTCCGGGTACACTGACAATACCTCCCTCGATAACCAGGACATCGTCGCGTGCGGAGGCCACACGCTCGGATACGTCCCTGGGCCGGGCCACGTCGCAAACGACGGCCCCGGGCCTGAGATGCTCCGGTTCGATGATCGCGTCGGCGGCACTCGATACGGTGATGATCACATCCGCTTCCGGCAGTGCACGGGCAACATCCGTCGAAACGCCCACACTGATTTCCCTCGAGCGCGTGATCTCCTCCTTTAGTGCCTCGAGGTCCGCTTCCTTGCGGCCGACGAGGACGAGATCACCCACTTCATCGGCCAGCATCTGCACACAAATGCGGCCGATGGAGCCCGTTGCCCCCACCACCGCCAGCGTCACATCGGATAGATTATAACCCATGTATTCGACGGCATTGCGAGCACCCTCGATGGCGGTGGCGACGGTGTAACTGTTGCCGGTGGTGACGGCGATGTCCAGCTGTTCTGCCACCGTCTTCCCCGCGTCACCGACGACCGCCGTAAACGCGCCCAATCCAACGACTCTCGCTCCGAGCCGCTCCGCCAAGCGGCCCGTTTCCACCACGCGGCGCACGGTCGTCTCCTCGGGGAGCCGCAAAAACTGTCTGGTCGTGACCGGACAGACGATGAAATGTCCATCCGCCTCACCGTACGGGGACCGAATACCCGTAATGGTCGACACCTTGAAGGGCGGAAGGCGCCCGAGGATGGCCTCAATCGCCCTCTCCGGGAGGATCTTCGCCCAAGAATACTGGCGCGTAACACTTTCGACATCGAGGGGGTGAATCATGAAAGCAAACTGGCCCATGTGGTGGAGATTCCTTTCTATTCCGCGGCTATGCGCAAGCCCTGCTCATTCGTCGAGAATTTCGACACGCGGAGTCAGGTCCATCGATTCCAACAACGCCTCGTACGTCCCTTCTTCGAGATCGTCGGGGTGTTTGCCGGCGAGCGCCACCAGGATGCCCTCCATGACGTTGGTCCCGAAGGAGCGACCTTCCATCTTGGGGGTCGTCGTCACCAACATGTGCACGCCACGCTCGCGAAATTCCTCCTCGTTGTCCGCGGTGACCGTATTGGTGATGATGATCTTCCCCTGCAGCGTATCCGGCATGTATCGCCGAATGAAATGCAAGTCCCCGGCGATGATATCCGCCGCCCGATAGTACCGCCCAAAGCGCGGCGTGATTTCCTCCTGTTTCTTCCCCGTGGGATATAACACACTCATGGGCAAACGACAGACGATCGGACTCAACACCCAAAGCAATGCACCGAGGGAGCGGAGAGAGCGAAGCGGGAGCGGCAGGCCCAGGCCAAACAGGGCATCACCGAGGAGCAGCCGTCCCCCGCGCGCTAACATCTCCTCGGCCATACCATAGCGATCCAGGGCCGAGACCAGCAGTATTTCCTTGCCCGAAAACTTCACCACGTCGTGATCGTCGAGCCAAGCCACTGTCCGACGCTCCAGCGTGTTCTTCAACCCGGTCCCATCCACGACCGGGGTTTCCGTCGCCGCTTCGAGCATCTGCCGCGCATCCCGCAACACGTAACGACGGCGTCCGGAAACGAGGTACAGGTCCACCCCGCCCAGGCCAATAGCATCCACCTTACCATCCAGCTCACGGATCAACGCCACGGCACGCTCTAGACTGCCATCCGTACCGCGACGTTCGACGGTGAACGCCTGTCCCAGGATCTGGGCCTCGATCTTGTGATCACGTTTCGACGAACCCAGGCTCACACTCACGACCCTCTTCAACGGCATTGCCCCCATTCAAACGCGTAATGAATCGAATCGAAGACACCGCGGTACTCGCGCGCTCAGGAGAGGTTCCCCACCTTCGCCCGGTAACCTGCCAGCACGCGATGCAATGTCTCGGCATCGTTACAGTGGTTCACGCGCTCCCGCAGCCGCGCCGACCCCGGGAGGCCATGCGTGTACCAGTGGATGTGCTTGCGCATAAACCGTGCTGCCCGCTCCGAGCCCCGCAACGCGACTTCCATCTCGAGATGGCAAAGCACAACCCGGATCCGCTCCTCGGGCCGAGGATTCCCCCGGGGGGTTCGACCATCCAGGATGGCGATCATGGGATCGAATATCCAGGGGGCACCGAGTGCTGCACGACCGACCATCACACCCAGGCACCCGGTTTCAGAGAGCATCGCCACGGCGTCTTCGCCGCTTCGCACGTCCCCGTTACCCAAAACCGGGATCTTTACGGCGTCAACGACATCCGCGATTACCCTCCAATCGGCTCGGCCACTGTAGTGGGCCCGCCGCGTACGGGCATGTACGGTGATCCCGGATGCCCACGCGTCCTGCAGTACCCGGGCGAGCGCAGGGGCATTGATGGAATCATCATCCCAACCGGAGCGAATCTTCACCCAGACTGGACGACGTACACGTCGGCGCTCCATCGCCTCCACCACGGATTCAACCACGCGGCCGGCGCGAACCGGATCGCGCATAAGCGCGGCCCCGGCCCCGGCCCCGACCACCTTGCGGACGGGGCATCCCATGTTCACATCGATGGCATCGGGCACCCGATCATGCGCCGCGAGGACGCCCAGGGCCTCCGAAAAGGTCTCGGGCTTGGCACCGAACAGTTGCACGGCACAGCGCGTTTCACCCGGCACATCATGGAGGAGTTCCCAGGTGTTGGGATTATTGCGCACCAGACCATCCACGGAAACCATCTCGGTGACCGTGCCGTCCACGCCATACCCTCTGCATAAGCGACGAAAAGGGCCATCGGTAACCCCCGCCATAGGCGCGAGGAGTACCGGTGACCGCTCTACATCCCTCCACCAGCGGTATCCAATCGAATTCGCAGGATTGCCTCGCCGTTCGCTCATTCTTCCCACATGTTACCCCGACATCGATTGGCTGTCACCCGGTGCGTCCAAAATAGAGATCCCATCCCACTCGTGACGGGAAGGAGCCCCGGGGATACCGATGAGCGGACGTGTGCGCTAGAAGAGATTGCGCCGCGCCCCACCTCCCTTGGCGCGCCGGGGTCGGTTCTCCGACAGCAAGGCATTGTAGTGATGAATGAGTCGTTCGGCAAGGACCTCGGTGGAGTAATCGCGCGCCGTCTCGATGCCCGCTGCCCGGAAATCGCTGGCCAATTGCGCATCGGTGAGGATATCCCTCACGTGCCCGGCAAAGACAGCAGGATCGGGCTCACTCAGCAGTCCGTTGACGCCATGTTCGATGACTTCGTCGCTCGTCGGCGAGTCGCGCGCCACTACCGGCAACCCCGCGGCCATGGCCTCGACGAGGACCAGGCCCTGGGTCTCCACCGTGGAAGGAAACCCGAAGACATCAGAGGTGGCATACCACCGGACCACCTCCTCAAAGGGCTGCTTCCCCAGTATACTCACCCGGTCGTTCACACCCCGCTGTACCACCTGTTCCTCCAGCTGGTTGCGGGCCGGTCCCTCCCCGAGGATGACCAGGTGCACCGGGGACCCCTCGCAATCGGGCAGTATAGCCAATACGTCGAGCAGAAAATCGATGTTTTTGCGATGATCGAGCCGACCCACGAAAAGCAGGATGCGGCTGTCCCGCGGCAACCCCGCCTTGCGCACCAACCGCTGCCGAACCGCCGCGCCCCGCGCCTGCACCTCGGCGCGGCCCCTTTCGAAGGCGTCCAATTCTATGCCGGACGGAAGCACCTCGATATCTCGGTGCACGCCCCATTCGCGAAGCACCTCGCGCACGTATTCAGACGGGGCGAGGATAAGATCACACCGTAGGCAGTAATCGACGACATACTCGCGAATGACATCGCCGGCCAACTCCGACACGAGCGGAACCTGGTCGGAATAATTTGGGTAAATGCTGTGACAGGTAAACACCAGCGGAAGATCACGTTTTTCCGCCAATCGCGCACCCATGCGCCCGACCACAAAGGGAGAATGGGCGTGGATGATATCGATGCCACGATCCAGCGTATCCGAGATCCCGAAGTGACCGTCGGTCATGATCGGCGTCCCGATACGCATCCCGTCGAAACCCGGAACCGGTATGGACAGCAACTCATAAAGACCGGAGCGATGCGCCTGCCTGGTCTCGGGCGCGACGTGGCCGGGAACCACCATGGTGACATTGTGGCCCCCGTCCCGAAGGGCCGCTGCGAAGCGCTCCATCGATCGAATGACACCACTGACATACGGGTGATAGGTATCGTTAAAGAACGCGATCTTCACCGGATTCCCTCCCTTCGAATGGATGCTTCGACCTCGGGGGTGCTCTTCCCTACGTGTACGACCTCGAATATACTTCTGGTGTCGCCGTCATGTAAAGGAGGGGACCTTGCCGGATCGTTATCGGAGCGGGTTACGCGTCGCGCGGATCAGCATCGCGGTCAACGTCGCCCTGGTGCTCATCAAGGGTGCAATCGCCCTGGTATCGGGCAGTGCGGCACTGCTGGCCGATGCCGCCCACTCCCTGGGAGACGTCGTGTCAACGCTCCCGGTGATGGTGGGCTTTGCCATCGCACGCCGGCCCGCCGATCCCGACCACCCTTACGGTCACGGAAGGGCCGAAGAGCTCATGACCGGTATCCTGGCGACGATCCTACTACTCACGGCATTCCTCGTGGCAAGGGAGGGGATCACCCGGCTGATTGGACCGATCCCCCCGGCGCCTGGGCCCATTGCACTCGTGGCCGCCGGGATCTCCATCGCGGTCAAGGAGGCCATGTTCCGCTACACGTTGCGCGAAGGGCAACGCATCCAAAGCGATCTCCTGATCGCCGATGCCTGGCACCACCGTTCAGATGCGCTTTCATCGGTGGCCGCCCTGGTGGGGATCGCCGGGGCAAACGCGGGTCTTCCGATACTCGATCCCGTGGCCGCCATCGCCGTTTCCCTCATGCTGGCCTGGACCGGCCTATCCATCTTACGTCGGGCCGCGCACGCCCTCATGGACGGGCGTCCGCCGGATTTCCCCAGGGAACAGGAACGGGTTCGCGCCCTCGCGGCATGCATCCCGGGGATCGTGCACGTCGACCAGGTGCGCATGCGCCGCTACGGTGGGAAGCTGGTTATGGACGTCGAGATCAGCGTCGCGCCCGATTATACGGTCAGGACGGCACACGCCCTCGGTCGGCGGTTGCGGACGCGGCTCGAAGAGGCACATCCGCATATTGGTGAGGTCTTTGTGCACGTGAACCCGCATCGATACCATTCATAGCGGGCGCGTCCCTCAATGCGGGATCAGCGTGAGCAACAACCCTCCCGCAACGCCCACCAGTAGGCCGTATACATGGGCACCATCCTTGGAAGCGTTGCGGGCAGCCGGCAACATCTCCGTACAGGTGATGTACAGCATGGCGCCCGCGGCCAACGCGAGTGCAAAGGCGAGAAACGAATCGGAGATCGTTCCAAACCAGTAGCCCGCTGCGGCCCCTAGCCCCAGGGGAGCCCCGGCCAATAGACCGGCCAGCAATACGCGGGGGGTGCGGAGTCCACCGGCGATCATGGGGAGGGCCATCGCCATTCCCTCGGGTACATTGTGGAGACCGATCACCAGGGCAACATTCCGCCCAAGCGACTCGCTGGCGGCGAAACCAGCACCCACGGCCACCCCCTCCGGGAGGTTATGGAGCGCGATCCCCAGGGCGAGCAACAATCCCATCCGGACGTAGGGCGTCGTAATGGCGGTATCCTGGGGGTGCAGGTGCGGCAAACGGCGTTCCAGTACGAGCATGAGTAGCGTGCCGACGGCCAGGCCTCCCATGCCGGCCCACAGCCCCCCATCTTCGAGCGCCTCGGGGACGAGGTCCAAGAAGACGACAACGAGCATCACGCCCGCGGCCATGGCCAACAAGAAAGCCAGGGACCGCGCGATGCGCCGACCCAAGAGACCTCCCATCAGTGCCCCGAATCCCGTACCGAGCAAACCCGCACCAAATCCCCACAAGATGACCTGCCCCACGGCACCATCACTCCCTTTCGATCCTGATAAGAGGATATTCGAAACGCGAATTGCGTACAATGATGACTACCGTCACGCGGCAGACACCTTCCCGTTGTTCCGGACCCGTCCAAGTGATAGCCTAACCCTAATAACCGGAAGGGACCATATGCCCTTGAAAGCAATTCCGGCGCACCCATACATACGTTACGCCTCCCTTTCCAGCTCCAGTCGATACGGCAATGCCTACCTGGTTGGGGCCGGTGAGACCCATGTGCTCATCGATTACGGGGTCCCGCTCCGCCGCCTCGAATCGAACCTCGCGCAGCTATCCTGCGATCCGGATACGGTAGCCGGGATCCTCATCACCCATGAACACGGTGACCACAGTCGCGCACTCAGGATCAAACACCCCTTCCACGTACGATACCAAATACCCGTATATGCAACACCCGGGACCTGGCGAGCCCTGGGAATCGCCCCGGACGGCGTACTCCATCGCGCGCTCGGCTTCCAAGACCCCATCAGGTTCGGGGGGCTCGCGGTAGATTTCCTCAAGAAGAAACACGACGCCGTAGAACCCGCGGCCGTCCGGGTCCGGGGACCGCGCGATTCGATCGCGGTCGTCACCGATCTCGGTGAACCCACCCGAGGACTGCTCAATGGTTTGCGGGGAATGAGCCACTTCGTCATCGAGAGCAACTATGACACCGCGCTGCAAAGAGATTCCGGTCGACCGGATGCCCTCATTCGACGCGTGATGGGTCCACTTGGACACCTTTCAAACGCGCAGGCGGGGGGCCTGCTCCAGCACCTCGGAGCAGACCGGCTGGAGTCGGTTCTCCTGGCACACCTGAGCCTCGACTGTAACGAACCGGGTTTGGCCATCGAGCGGGCAATGCACGGATTATCCGAAACCGGATTCCGTGGCCGATTGCGCGCTGCCCCGGCCGATGAAGCCACCGAGTGGATCACGACCCGGACTACGCAGGTATCGACCCGGGCGCCCATACCCGACAGTGTCCCCGCGGAAGGAGAAGGAAATGCTTCCCAACAGTGAACAGCTATGGAGAGCACACAGGAGAATATCGGGACAGCTGCCCCCGAGCCCGCTACTACCGTCGGAATCGCTGACCGCAAGACTGGAGCGCCCCGTATACCTCAAGGTGGAAAGCGCGCAGCCGGGCGGATCGTTTAAGGTTCGGGGCGCCCTCAACCGCCTGGCCCATGCCCACCGGCCGGATCGGGTGATCACATCCTCGAGCGGCAACCACGCGGCGGCACTCGCCATGGTCGGCCAGAGCCTGGGCACCACCGTAACCGTGGTGGTTCCGGAGGGAACGCCCGAAGAGAAAATCCAGCGGGCACAAGCCCGGGGTGCAGAAGTCCGGGTGCACGGCGCGATATATGACGCATCCGAGGCGTTTGCCCGCGAAATGGCAACCGACCTGGGCATTCCGTTCATCAGCGCCTTCGAGGATACGCACATGATCGCCGGCGCGGGTACCATCATCCCCGAGATCCTCGATCACATCGGCTCCCCGGGAACGATGTTGGTGCCGGTCGGTGGTGGAGGACTCATAAGCGGAATCGCGCGGGCGCTGGAAGTCCTGTCGCCGGATACGCGCGTCGTCGGGGTGCAGCCGAAAGCATCCTGCCCACTGGCACTGTCCTTTCGTGCCCAAGCGATGGTGGAGGCAACCCACCGACCGACCCTTTCCGAAGGCACCGCGGGCGGCATATCCGGGACGTTATTCGCGTATCTTCGGGAACGCCTGGACGAAGTCGTGACCCTCGACGAACCGGGGATCGCCGACGAAATCACCCGGCTTCTACTGGTGGAAAAGGTCGTCGCCGAGGGGGCAGGTGCACTCGCGAGCGGCGCGCTCAACCGCGAGGATGAACGCGCCACCCATTGGCCCTCGCCGATCGTCGCGATCGTATCAGGGGGCAATATCGATCGGCGGGTACTAGGGCGCGTGCTCTCGGCGACGGAGTCGCACACGCCCTAGGGATTGTCCACGACATCGAGGACCCCGGCGATATCACCGCTGTAAGTCGGCTGAGGCAGACGACCCTCGCGGGGGACCCGGTAGCGATCCACCAGGTACGTATCGATCCCGATCTCAGCCGCTACCATGTCCTCGAGGGGATCATTGCCGACCATGAGTACCCGTTGCGGTTCGAGCCCGGCAGCCTCGACAAGGTCCCGGTAATACTCGGGTCGCGGCTTGCAGAAGTAGCTGTTCTCGTAGCTGGTGATATGCTCAAAGGCGTCGGGGCTTAGGCCTCCCCACCCCAGGCGCGTCTGGATCGCGACCATGGGGAATAACGGATTGGTCGCAAGCACCCGTCGAATGCCGCGCTGTTGCACCTGGCGCACGACTTCCCGGGCGCCATCGATGCGATGACAAAGATGCCCGAGCCCGGGAAAGGCTTCCTCATAGAAACGATCAAAGATCAATTTCTCGCGCCGCACGCATTCTGCAGCCACGCCGTCGAAGAAATGGGCCTCGAAGACCTGCATGTTCAGCCGGTCGGGTGCGTCACTTCGGATCATGGCCTCCGTGGCACGGGTCAGCCGATCGAGGAGGTGCTCTGCATCCCCGTTACGCCGGGCGAAAAATGCGCCGATCTCGGCGAAGTAAGCGGGAATGAACTCGCGAACATCGAGACCGATCAGCGTCCCGTCGAGGTCGAATAAAACGGCATCGTAGGGACGACTCAACACTCTCTCGCCCCCAGGGGCACGAAGGTGAAGCGGGGCTCATCATCCCCGGAGAGATCGATCCACCCGAGGGATGGAGGGGACCCATCCCTGGGGTCCGTGCACGAACCCGGGTTAAACAAGTATATGCCCTCGCGGATCACCAGGTGAGGAGAATGGGTATGCCCGGAGATCACCAGGTCGACATCGGAAAACCACGTCGCGAGTCGATCGAACATATCGGGACCACGCCCGGGGCCATCCCCATGCAACAGGCCAACCCGAAGCCCCCCGAGTTCCAGGAGCCGCTCCTCGGGTAGGTATGACTTCACGTCCCCGGGATCCATGTTTCCACTGACTCCCACGAAAGCATCATCCAACTCAAAGTGTTGCAGCGTTGCCGGGGACGTGAAATCCCCGGCGTGTAAGATGGCATCCGGTCCGCTCTCCAGCGCATCCATTACCCCGCGGGGAAGTGCATGGGCACGTCCAGGCAGATGTGTATCGCTCACTACCAGTATTCTCAATTGTCATCCCTCCCGCCTCTCAGCCTTCGCGCAATCATTTCGTTTACCTTTTGTGGGTTGGCTTGCCCCCGGGTCTTTTGCATGACCTGCCCGACCAGGAACCCGAGTGTCTTATCCTTTCCCCCGGCATAGTCCTCCGCCGCCTCGGGGTGTTCAGCGACGACCTCCTCGATAATCTGTTCGAGAATCGCATCATCGCTGATCTGGCGCAATCCGCGTCGTTCCACGATGGCCTCGGGGGACCCCCCGCCTTCCATCACCTCGAGCCAGACCTCCTTGGCGATCTTGCCACTGATCGCCCCATCCTCGACCAACCGCAGCAGCGCGGCGAGATCCGCGGCGGAAAACGGCAGCGCACCGAGCGTGGTGTCAACCGTGTTCAGGTACCCGGCAATCTCCCCGACGATCCATTTGCAGGCCTCTGACGGCTCGGCCCCCTCGGCGATCGCGGATTCGAAGAAATCCGCCATCTCCGGTTCTTCCACCAAGATCTCCGCCTGCGACCACTCGATTCCCCAGGTCTCCCGCAGGCGGCGACGACGGGCGCGTGGCAGCTCGGGGATGCCTGCGGCCAGGTAGTCCACCAGCTCCCGCTCGATCAAGATGGGTGGGAGATCGGGATCCGGGAAATACCGGTAATCGTGGGCCTGCTCCTTCGTGCGTGCCGCGTAGGTGACCTCGCGGTCGGCATCCCAGTGTCGCGTCTCGTGCAGCAGCCCATCGCCGGCCTCGAGGGCAGAACGGTGGCGCATCAGTTCATATTCCAGGGCACGTTGCACTGCGCGAAAAGAATTCAAGTTCTTGATCTCGCTAATTTGTGTACGCGTGATCTCCTGGCCCGCTTTCACGTGGACCAGGTTGAAGTTGACGTCGCAACGCAACTCCCCTTCCTCCATGCGGACCCGTGAAACCCCCGCGGTCCGCATGATCGCCCGTAATTCCTCCAGGAAGCGCCGCGCCTGGGCGCAAGATGTGATGTCGGGCTCGGTCACGATCTCTGCCAGCGGCACGCCACACCGGTTGAAATCAAGTTGGGTGTGCCCGCTTTGCCGGGAATGCATCGATTTTCCCGCGTCCTCCTCGAGGTGGACGCGGCGTATCCGCACCCGGACCTCCTCACCGGAGTGGGAATCGTCGACGACCAGTTCGCCGCCGATGGAGAGGGGGGCCGCATACTGGCTGATCTGGTACCCCTTCGGCAGATCGGGGTAATGGTAATGCTTGCGCTCGAAGTACGTGCGGGGCGCCACCTGTCCGCCCAGTGCACGGGCACAGGTGATGCCCAGCTCGATGGCGCGTGCATTCGTCACGGGCAGGCTTCCCGGGAGCCCCAGGCAAACCGGACAAACATCGGTATTGGGGGTCGAGCCGAAGGCATTCACGCACGCGCAGAACATCTTGCTTTCGGTGTCGAGGGCGACGTGGATTTCCAACCCAATAACCGGACGA
Organism: Clostridia bacterium; assembly: GCA_003552525.1. Classification (GTDB taxonomy): domain Bacteria; phylum Bacillota; class Sulfobacillia; order SLMV01; family SLMV01; genus CSSED11-154. The sequence goes on from PUNF01000036.1 coordinate 13,220, forward strand.
TACTGTTCACGCATCTTCTCCACCCCGTTCCCGGTGATCACCGAATCCCTCCGGTCCTAGCAGGTGATGCCCGGTCGCCCGCTGGAACCGATCCGCCAGCGCCAAGACCCCGGCGTCATCGAAGCGACGCCCCATCAGCTGGACCCCGACCGGCAGTCCATTGACCAGCCCACCGGGGACCGAAACCGCGGGAATCCCCGCCAGGTTGGCGGGGATGGTGCAGACATCCGCCATGTACATCGCCAGGGGATCCTCCGTGCGCACATCCCTGGGGAAGGCCGTGGTGGGACAGGTCGGCGTCAAAAGATAATCGTATTGCGCGAATGCGCGGGTGATCTCGCCTGCCATAATCCCGCGAACACGTGCCGCCTTGAGGTAGTAAGCATCGTAGTACCCGGCACTGAGGACGAAGGTGCCCAGCGTGATGCGCCGCTGCACCTCACGGCCGAAACCCTCTCCCCTGCTCTTCCAATACAATTCTTCGATACTATTGGCCGCGGCACGACGGCCATACCGTACACCGTCAAAACGCGCCAGGTTCGATGCCGCCTCGGCCGACGCGAGGATGTAATACGTTGGCAGGGCATATACGGTATGCGGCAAGGACATTTCTTCGACGCGGGCACCGAGTTCGCTGAAGACGTCTGCAGCCGATCGAACCGCCCGCACCACTTCCGGATCGACGCCCTGGCCAAAATACTCGCGCGGTATCCCGATCCGCAAACCATCGCACCCGTCCGGGGCCGCTCGAACGCGACGCAGGAAGTCCCCGGCGTCGGGATGATCGGAAGAAGTACTGTCGCCCGGATCGTGCGCAACCAGTATATCCATTGCGGCCGCACAGTCGCTGGCGGTCATCGCCATCGGGCCGACCTGGTCCATAGAAGAAGCAAAGGCGACCAAACCCATGCGCGAAACCGCCCCGTAGGTCGGCTTCATGCCGGTGATCCCACAGAAGGCGGCGGGTTGGCGGATGGATCCCCCGGTATCCGTTCCCAGGGCAAGGGGAACCAGGCCTGCGGCCACGGCGGCTGCACTCCCCCCGCTGGATCCACCTGGAACGTGATCCGGCCGCCAGGGGTTGGCGACCGGGTGAAAGGCCGAGGTCTCGTTCGAGGAACCCATGGCGAATTCATCCATGTTGGTCTTGCCCACGAGGATGGCGCCCGCTTCCTGCATGCGCGCAATCACCGTCGCATCGTAGGGTGGGTGATAGTCCTCGAGCATTCTGGAGGCGCAGGTGGTGGGCAGTGTGGCCGTACAGAGGTTATCCTTCGCCGCGTACGGAATGCCGTGCAGGGGTCCTTTCACCCCTGGAGCATCGGGGTAGGATACCGAGAGAAAAGCCCCGAGGTGCGCGTCGTGGCGCGCAATCTCCGCCACCGTCCTTCTCAACGGTTCCCCGGGCGAGATATCCCCCGATTGGACGGCCGCGACGGTGTCTGTCACCGGGGCTCGTGGCCTACACATCCTCGGACACCCCGTCTCCGACGACCCGGGGAACCACCACGTATGGACCCTCTCGCTCTGGTGCCGATTGCAAAAATCTCTCGTGTAAACGAGAGGCATGGGCGTCATCGGGGCGCGTGATGTTCTCGTCGATTTCGACCGGGTTGTGTAGCGGGGAAACATCCGAGGTATCCAGGTGTTCGATCGTACTCACGTAGTCCAGGATTACTGCCAGGTCCTGCTGCATCCTACACCGTTCGCTGGGATCGAGCTCGAGCCGGGCCAGCCGCAGTATCTCGTCGACCCTATCCGCATCAATGCTCATGGCAACACAACCTCTCCCTTCGCAGCCTATTGTCGATTATACCGGGACGGACCCCGATCCTCCAACGGCACGAGAAAGGGGAGCGCCGCCCTCGACGCTCCCCTGCATCCTTCACTGGATTCCCCTTTACCGTCTACTCCTCGTGCAGCCAGCAGGCCACGAAGTGCTCGGTACCGATATCCTGCCAGGGCGGCTTTTCCTCTGCACACTTGGGCATGGCATGGCGACAGCGGGTGCGGAAGTGGCATCCGCTGGGCGGGTTCGACGGACTGGGCACATCACCCTCCAGCACGATGCGCTTACGCGTACGCTGGATTTGCGGGTCGGCGATGGGAATCGCCGAGAGCAATGCCTCGGTGTACGGGTGTGCCGGGTTCTCGTACAGCTCGTCCTGTTCGGCCAGCTCCACCAGCTGTCCGAGGTACATCACCGCCACCCGGTCACTGATATGGCGTACGACACTGAGATCGTGGGCGATGAACAGATAAGTCAGGTCGAATTCTTCCTGGAGGTCCTCGAGGAGGTTGAGCACCTGGGATTGAATCGACACGTCAAGGGCCGATACCGGCTCGTCGCAGACGATGAGCTTCGGGTTCAATGCCAGCGCGCGGGCGACCCCGATACGCTGACGCTGTCCACCGGAAAACTCGTGTGGATAACGGCGCGCGTGCATCCCACGAAGACCGACGGTCTCGAGGAGGGAGCGGACACGATCGTCCTTCTCCTTGCGCCGGGCGACACCGTGGATCTCCAGGGGCTCACCGATGATATCTCCCACGGTCATACGCGGGTTCAACGAAGCATAGGGGTCCTGGAACACGATCTGCATGTCACGCCGGACCCGACGCATGTCTTCACGGTCGAGGTCGAAGATGTTGCGCCCCTCGAACTCGACACTTCCCTCGGTGGCCTCCAATAGACGGAGGATCACACGGCCCGTGGTTGTCTTACCGCAACCGCTCTCGCCCACCAGGCCGAGCGTTTCACCGGGCTTGATGGTGAAGCTGACGTCGTCGACGGCCTTCACGAATCCGACGATGCGACTGAAGACGCCCCCGGTAATCGGGAAGTATTTCTTCAGGTTATTCACGACGATGAGGTCGTCCGTACCCTCGTGACTTTGCTTTTCCACAGCCTCTGCGGGCTGAACCATCTACGCCACCCCCGATCGATCTTTGGAGTGCAGCCAGCAGGCGACCTTGCGGCCATCTTCGCCCTCGATGAGGTCGGGCTGCTCTTCGAGACATACATCCATCGCGTAGGGACAGCGCGGGTTGAAGTAACAACCCTGGGGCATCGCCAGCGGATTCGGCACGACACCCTCGATGACGTGCAGCCGGTCGGTCTTGACCGAGTCCAGCCGCGGAATCGAGTTGATCAACCCCTCGGTGTACGGATGCTGCGGATCACCGAATACATCGTACACGCTACCCTCTTCGACGATCTTACCCGCGTACATCACGACCACGCGCTCGGCCATCTCGGCGATGACGCCGAGGTCGTGGGTGATGAGCATGATGGCCATACCCAGCTCGTCCTTCAGGCGCTTCATCAGCTCGAGGATCTGGGCCTGGATGGTTACGTCGAGGGCCGTGGTAGGCTCGTCCGCGATCAACATCTTCGGGTTGCAGGACAGGGCCATCGCGATCATCACGCGCTGGCGCATACCACCGGACAACTGGTGGGGGTATTCGTCCACGCGCTGCTCCGGCGAGGGAATGCCGACGAGGTTGAGCATCTCGATCGCCTGCTTGCGGGCTTCCTTCTCGGATAGGCCCTGGTGCAGCTCGATGGCCTCCATGATCTGGTCTCCGACGGTGTAAACGGGGTTGAGCGAGGTCATCGGCTCCTGGAAGATCATCGAGATGTCATTCCCCCGGATCTTCCGCATCTGCGAGTCCGACTTGGTGAGCAATTCTTCGCCTTCAAAAGTTATAGACGATCCCGTCAAGATCTTGCCTGGCGGATCGGGGATGAGGCGCATGATGGACAAAGAGGTTACGCTCTTGCCGCATCCACTCTCGCCTACCACTCCCAGAGTTTCTCCCCGATCTATGTGGAAGGAGACCCCATCTACTGCTGGGACTTCTCCATCCTCGGTGTAGAAGAAGGTTCTGAGGTTCTCTACGTTTACGAGGACTTCCGACACGAAATCACCCCATTTTCGGTTGCTAGCAAGTATAGCCGTGAGAAAAAGCTATACCTACAGGTGGCATTATACAATATCTTTGCCGAAGAATCCTAGTTTCCTGCCGAAGAAAATCCAGTCCAATCCTCGATCCCGGTGAACACGGGTGCGACACCCTGCTGCATCTTGGGCAAGTCGGGCAAAGCGGAAATCTCACCGGTAGGAGAACCCAGGAACAGCGCCGGCACATCCCGCACCATCTCCTCCATCCATTCCCAGCGGTCGAGGTCTTCTTCCCCATATAACAGGAACTCGAACGAGGGTACGTTCGGTGGAGACACCGCGTAGTGCCACGGGTTGTCTCCAGCCCACGTCGAGGGGCACGCGAGTCCCGCGACCGGTCGGGCCAGAAGGTACATATCGTAGCGTCCCCGCCCATAGATGGTGTAGAGCATCAGGGATCGATCGGAAGGCACGAGATGAACGGTGATACCGATCCCGTCCAGGTCACGGCGGATCTGCTCCATGGCCGCATGACGCCCTGGATCTTCCGCCGGATACAAGGCATACAGTTCCGGAATGCGGGTTCCATCCGCACCATACCCGGCTTCTTCCAACAGTTCTTCCGCGCGCGCAGGATCGCGTTCTAGGCCATCGGAGGGGCCAATGCCCGCGCCGAGCAAGGCATCGAGGGGGCCACCGGCCACCGCGCCGGCCTCCCCAAACAACGCGGAGACCACTTCTTCTCGATCTACGGCGTACCCGATGGCGCGCCGGACCCGGGTGTCAGACAGGAACGCACTTTCCGTGTTGAAGCCGAGGTATTCGACCGCATCCGCGCTCGGCCGAGCCCAGGTCGTGCGGTCCCCGGGAATCTCACCGCCGGTATGTCGCGCACGTGGTGCGACATAGACGACGTCCGCCCCCGACAGGCTATCCGCCGAGGGCTCCGAATGGAAGTCAAAGCGCAGCGTGTCTACGTGATCATCGACGCCTTCCTCTTCGGGGTGAGCGCTCTCCTCTCCCTGCCGCTGGAGCACCCACCGGGTCCCATCGTCTCCAGACACCACTTCCAGCGCGAACGGGCCCAGCACCGGGTATTCGGTGTCTTCTAACGCGTCAGCCAACTCGCCCATGGGAATGTCTTCGAGCGCGTGGGATGGTAACGGCGACCACTGGGCCAAGAACCACAATGCCCGGGGTGTATCCTCCCGTAATTCAACGACGATACGATCTTCCCTCGCCTCGCGAATACCCGCGATCCCGTCGGCCTCTCCCGAGCGATATGCTTCGGCTCCCCGGATGAAGTCCAGCTGATCGCCGGTATCCGGTCCGGCGGCATCGGGGTGGAGCATAAACTCCAACGCGAGCTGTAAATCGTGCGGGATGACACGGGCCCCATCCGTCCAATGCCGCTCCGACGGGAGGGTGATGACCAACTCCCGCTCGCCGGACATGGCGATATCTTCGGCCAGGTTCGGCCGGATGGTCCCATTCTCCTGGCGCACCGCCACGGGAGGATAGAGGACGGCGAGTGCGGGGTTCTCTATTTCCCGGGGCCATTCGAGCACGGGATGCCTTGCCGGGGACCGAGATCCCACCACTCCGATGGACACCTCCACCGGATCGGGGGGCAATTCGTCCTCGATATCCTCGGGATCATCCCAGTCTTCCGGATCCTCCGGCCCCTCGGGACCAAATGAGCAACCAGCCGTGAAGAACAAGAGCATGCTCGCGGTGAAAATGATCATCACGAGGTGTCTGAATCGCCGCACGTGTTTCCCCTCTCCAAACTGTCCTCTCCATGGGCATGACCGAGGTACAACGCGAGGGCGAAACCGAACATCGCCCAGGCGACCACCGACGGTGAAAACAAATCGGGCAAGAGGGCACGGGCCGAGCCCGCCGTCAGCCCGGCGAGGAGCGCGTAAAGCAATTCCCGTCGCACCCGATATACGCGCCAAAGCAACATGCCCGTCACGATGACCCCGGCCAGCGCCCCTGATGCGAACTGGAGCATCCCGGCCCAGTCCCAACGGGCCGCGACGCCGATGACACGGGAATATACGCCCAGCATCACGAGCGCGGTCCCACCGCTAAACCCCGGCAGGATCATCGCACTACCCGAGGCGATCCCGGATCCCGTCAATTGCAGCGGAGATAGCACCGGGACGGATACTGCTTCCGTCGCGGCCAAAGGCACCAGGAACCAAACGGCCACGAGCCCCGCCGCGATCAGCGAAATCCCGGCAGGAGAGGGCGGGTGTCGGCGAACGATGTTCAATGAAGACGCCAACACGATCCCCAGCAGGAAGGCATGCGTCTGGGCGGGAACACGCTGAAACCCCCAGCCCACCGTCTGTACGCCGACCAGTGCCCCGACCACCCAGCCGCCACCCAGGGCAAGCAGGCGGCGCATCCTGAGTCGACCGATATTCTCCACCAGCTCGGGGTACACGCCGAGTACCACGGCGACCGTTCCCGCGCTCAACCCGGGCACGACGGAAGCCGCGCCCATGATTACACCGATCACACCGGAAACCAATACCCCACCGATACTTTGCCGGAGGGCGGTGACCATTTCAATCCCTCGCGACTTTCTGTAGGGGCGCCAAGGATGCGAGGAGTGTTTTCAGTCCATGCTCATCGAACACGATATTGAGTTCGTGATCGTTCTCGAGTGCTTTCACACCCACGACTCGCCCCGTGCCGAACACCTTGTGCTCGACCTGCTCCCCCGCCTTCAGGTCATTCGGCGCACGGCGACTCGGTGCCTGTCCCCCCGGGTGTGCCGAGGCGATACGAATCCTGTCCCGTGGTCCCCGAACCTGGGTCCGTGGCCTTTCGCGCTCCTCCGGCTGTAGCGTCACCAGGTGGTCCGGACCGATCTCGTCGATAAACCGAGACGGGAGTGTGGGCTCCGGGGGACCTCCAAAGCGACGACGGGACGTCGCGTAGGTAAGGAAAAGCCGATCCTGGGCACGCGTCATGCCGACGTAGCACAGGCGACGCTCCTCCTCGAGCTGCCCCGGATCTTCGAGCGCTCGCGCGTGGGGAAAGAGCCCCTCTTCCATTCCCACCAGGAATACCACCGGGAACTCCAATCCCTTCGCACTGTGTAGCGTCATGAGGGTGACCCGACTGCTGGCCACTTCCGCCTCGTCTTCGCTGGTAAGGAGCGCAAGGGAAGACAGGAAGGCCGCCAGGGCTTGCCGACCCGTCTCCTCCCCGACCCACGCCGCATCCTGTTCACCTTCTACGGTAAATCCGCGCGCCGCCGAGACCAGCTCATCGAGGTTTTCCCGCCGGCTGATGGCCTCGACACCACCGGCTTCCGCGATGAATGCCAGATAACCGCTATCCTCGAGAACACGCCACAGGATTTCCGCCGGCTCCAGGGAATCCAGGGCCCCGAGGATATCCCCAAGCGCCGCGTGAAAGTCCCCAAGAGATGTCTTCTGCTTCCGGTTCAACCCGGGCACCTCATCGAGACGCTCGAGGAGCTGGAAGGCATCCATGTCTCCTTCGTCCGCAATCCGACGAAGTTTCTCGAGCGTCGCCGCGCCGATCCCGCGGCGCGGTTTGTTAATGATCCTTTCGAAGCTGGGCCAATCATCCGGATTGACCAGCAGCCGCAACAGCGCCAGGGCATCCTTGATCTCCGCGCGCTCGAAAAACCGCTGTGATCCCACGATCTCGTAGGGTACGCCGCGTTCACGGCAGGTCATCTCGAACAGGCGTGACTGGGCATTGGTACGATACAGGACGCCGAAATCGGACCACGGGCGGTTTTCTTCGAGTGCAAGTTGCTGAATGCAGGATACGACGAAGCGCGCTTCCATCTCCTCCGAGTGCCCGCAATACAGGGTCACGGGTTCACCACCACGACGTTCGGTCCAGAGATCTCGATCGAGGCGCGCGGCATTGCACACGATGATCTTTTGTGCTGCGCGAAGAATCGCATCCGTGGAGCGGTAGTTCTGCTCCAACCGATAGATTTCGGCGTCGGGGAAATCGCCGGTAAAGTTTAGGATGTTCGACATATCTGCACCGCGCCACCCGTAGATGGATTGGTCGGCGTCACCCACGGCGAAGACATTACGGTGCTCCTCCGCCAACATTTTCACCAGCCGATACTGGGCATGGTTGGTATCCTGGTACTCGTCCACCAACAGGTGCAAAAACCGTTGGGCATACCGCCGCAGGATCTCGGGATGGTCCAGGAAGAGTCGGATCGTGAGCATGATAAGATCGTCAAAATCCATGGCGTTGTACTCCCGGAGATCGTCAACATATCTCCGATACACGGGCGCAATGCGCTGTTCATAATAGTCCGAGCCGGCCAGGTCCCCGGGGGTGCGCAGGTCATTCTTGGCACGACTGATACGCTGGATGATCCGAGCGGGCTCCCACTCCTTCTCGTTCATGTCGAGATCCCTTAGGATCTGGCGAATCGTCGTGCGTTGATCGGAGCGATCGAATATGGTGAACCCCGGCCGATACCCCAGGTGCCGGGCCTCGCGGCGCAGGATGCGCAGGCAGGTCGCGTGAAACGTACCGATCCACATCCCACCCACATCACGCCGCAGGAGCGCCTCGCAGCGCTCCCGCATTTCCCTCGCAGCCTTATTCGTGAACGTGATTGCCAGGATGCGCTCCGGTGACACACCGCGATCGAACACCAGGTGCGCCAAACGCCTCGTCAGAACCCGGGTCTTCCCGCTCCCCGCACCGGCCAGAACCAGTGCGGGCCCGGTCTCGTGGCACACGGCGCGCGCTTGGTTTTCGTTAAGTTCAGAGAATACGTCCAAGACATTCCCCCCGCTTCACTCGCCCATTGTAGCACACCAAGCGGGGTCCGCAGCACGAAAAAGGAGGATCATTCTTCGGCAATATCGGTCCGGTAATGGGCGCCGGGGAAATCGATAACACGCACCCCTTCGTATGCCCGGCGGCGCGCTTCACCCGGAGTCAAACCGAGCCCGGTCACCCCGAGCACCCGGCCACCGGCCGTCACCCAACCCTTTTCCTCCCGGTGTGTTCCCGCGTGGTAAACGATGACATCCTCCGGTACGCTCTCGAGCCCGCGGATGGGGAGGCCAACCTCGTAGGATCCCGGGTACCCGCCCGAGGCCATAACGACGCAGACGGCGGCACCATCGTGCCACCGCAGCCTTGCCCCTAGCGCGGCCAGGTCCCCCTCCACGCCGGCCGAGGCCAGTAGGAGGGGCACGATATCGGACTGCATCCGCGGCAATACCACCTGCGTCTCGGGGTCACCGAAACGGCAATTGAACTCCAGCACCATCGGCCCCTCCTCGGTCAACATGAGGCCGGCGTACAATACACCGCGGAAGGGGATCCCGCGCGTGCGCATGAACGTCACCACGGGCTGCATAATCCGCGATCGCACATCCTCCAGCAACCCCGCATCGACTCCGGGAACCGGAGATACGCACCCCATGCCACCGGTGTTGGGCCCGCGATCCCCGTCATTGACGGCCTTGTAGTCGCGGGCCGGTGCGAGGGGCAAAACGGTTTTCCCATCGGAGATGGCCATCACGCTCAATTCCTTGCCGTGCAGGCAATCCTCGATGATCACCCGCGAGCCCGCAGATCCAAAGCGGCGGTCGATCATGGCTTCCCGGATGGCGGCATCGGCCGTTTCGTGATCGGGGGCGACGGTGACACCCTTGCCCGCGGCCAGGCCATCGGCCTTGATCACAACCGGAAAACCGCGGCTCGCCAGGTGCTGACGGGCTTCATCGGCGTCTTCGAACACGCGAGACGCAGCGGTGGGAACCCCGGCCTGCCGCATGACTTCCTTGGCATATACCTTGCTGCTCTCGAGCCGCGCCGCTGCCCTCATCGGCCCAAACGCGGGAACACCGGCATCGGCGAGGGTATCCACCACGCCCACGGCCAGGGGACCCTCGGGCCCGACGACGACGAATTCGGCCTCGATCTCGCGGGCGACACGCAATACTTCCCGCGGATCCTCAGTATCCCCGGGAACCCTCACGGCCAGGGATTCGATGCCCGCCGATCCGGGCATGGCGTATAGGCCCGTAACCCGTTCGCTCTCCGCAATCTTCTTTGTCAAGGCGTGTTCCCGGCCGCCCGAACCGATTACCAAAACGCGCATCTGCCACCTCGCTCCCTTCTCAATGCTTAAAATGCCGCCGACCGGTAAACATCATCGCAACACCGGCTGCATCGGCGGCATCGATCACCTGTTCATCCCGCATCGATCCACCGGGCTGCACAATCAGCGCAATCCCGAACTCTGCGGCCACTTCCACCACGTCCGGGAAGGGGAAGAACCCGTCGGAGGCGAGGACCGCACCCCGGGCACGATCGCCGGCATGCTCGAGCGCGAGCCGGGCCGAGGCCACGCGGTTCATCTGCCCGGCACCGACCCCCAGTAGCATGCCATCGCGCGCAACGGTGATGGCGTTGGACTTCGTGTGACGACAAACCATCCACGCGAGACTCGCACTTTCGATGACGGCTGTATCCGGTTCTACTTTCCCGACGACCTCCCACGCGTCCGCCGGGGTCGTCGCGGTGTCAGCGTCACCCAGCAAGAGCCCACCTCGAACCGATCGGACCGCACGATGACGCCCCGCTTGGGACCAGGCGGCGGGTTCCAACCGCAGCACCCGGAGTTTCTTCCTCCGCTGCAGCAGCCGAAGCGCTTCCCCGGTATATTCCGGAGCCACCAGCACCTCCAGGAACAGCGACTTCTCGCGAATGAACCCGACGAATTCCTCGTCGACCTTCGCGTTTACCGCCACCACGCCACCGTAGATGGAAACCGGATCCCCATCGTAGGCGCGCGAAAGGGCCGTGCGCACATCGTCGGCTACGGCCACACCACATGGGTTGGTATGCTTGACGGCGCAGGCGGCGATCCCCTCGAGATCGCTGACTACCCCGAGAGCCGCGTCCATGTCGAGGAAATTGTTGTAGGAAAGATCGGGGCCGCAGAGTTGTTCGCAGTCGCCCAAGCGGAATGCGGTACCATCATTCCAATCATAAAGCGCGGCATCCTGGTGAGGATTCTCACCGTACCGAAGGTCCCGGCGGCGGTAAATCGGCAACGCGGTCTCCGGGGGCAGGGTGTGATCGGGTGATAGGTAATCCGCGATATGCGCGTCGTAATGGGCAGTGATGCCGAATGCGCGCGTGGCCAGGCGGCGCCGGAACCCTTGCGTGACATCTCCGCACCTGCCGAGTTCCCCGAGCACCCCCGCGTAATCGCCCGGATCGGACAAGACGATGACCGATGGCCAGTTCTTTGCCGCGGCGCGCAACAGCGTCACCCCGCCGATATCGATGTTCTCCAGGGCTTCGGCCATGTCCGCCCCGCGACGGGCCACCGACTCGAAGGGATAGAGATTTACGGCCACCAGGTCCACGGGGAGGTAACCGCAGGCCACGAGTTCCCGTACGTCAGAGGGTCGATCCCGCCGCGCCAGGATTCCGGCGTGCACTGCCGGATGCAGGGTCTTCACGCGCCCCTCGAGGAGAGAGGGATGCCCGGTCACATCCTCTACCGTCCGCACGTGAATCCCGGCCTCCCGCAGTCGGTTCGCGGTGCCCCCGGTCGAGACGATCTCCCATCCGAGATCCGCGATGCCACGTGCGAAGTCCACGACCCCGGTCTTGTCCCAACAGCTGATTAGTGCCCGCTTACCTGGCATCATCGATCCACACCCTTCTATCCTCGATCCGAATTCTCGCGGCGGCCCACAGCGACAAGACCCGCGGGTACAGGCGATGCTCCTGCACGAGGATTCGCTCTGAGAGCGTCCGCACGTCGTCGCCGGGCAGCACGGGAACCGCCGCCTGCATCACGACGGGTCCGGTATCAATACCGGCATCGACCAGGTGGACAGTGCAACCGGTGACCTTCACCCCGTAATCGAGCGCCTGTGCCTGGGCATGAAGGCCCGGAAACGCCGGTAACAGGGACGGGTGGATATTGAATACCCGATCGGGATATTGGGTCAAAAAGGACTCCGGCAAGATGCGCATGAAACCAGCCAGCGCCACGACGGTGACACCATGCCCTTTGCAGGCACCCGCCAGCGCCTCGCCGAACGCTTCTCGGCCGGCGGCTTCATCAAAGGGTATCGTCTCCACGGGAATCCCCTTCGATCGGGCGAGGTCCAGCGCACGTGCCCCGGGCACGTCGGACAGGACCAGGGCAATCGTCATCCCGAGCCATCCGGCCTCCGAGGCTGCGATGATCGCCTCGAGGTTACTCCCCCTGCCGGACGCAAAGACGGCGAGGCGCTCCAGGTTCTCACGCGGCATGATTTCAGTTCCCCCTCCCACGGGCACGCACGACCTCGCCGAGCGGCCAACCCGGGTACCCACCACTGCGCGTGACCGATATGGCTCGCCCCACGTCATCGGGGGCCACGGCCACGACCATACCCACGCCCAGGTTAAAGGTGCGGCGCAATTCCTCCTCCGATACATTCCCGTACTCGGAGAAGAGTTCGTAGAGCCGGGGACGCCGCCAGGAGGTCCAATCGATCATGGGTTCCAGGCCACCCGGAAGGATCCGGGGCAGGTTTCCGGGCAACCCACCCCCGGTAATGTGGGCCGATGCCTTGGCGATGCCCTCATCGAAAAGGGGCAACACGGCAGGTGCATAGATCGGTGTGGGGGCCAAAATGCAATCCCCGAGTTCCGTTTCCATCCCCTCGAACCGGCTATCGAGGCTCCACGCGCTTTCCTCGAGGATTCTCCGGATGAGTGAAAAGCCGTTGCTGTGTGGTCCGGAAGCGGGGAGGCCGATGAGTACGTCTCCGCTGGAGACCGGGGGGATCTCCCGTGCCCCGTCGGCAATTCCCACGGCGAAACCCACCACCTCGTGATCACCCGGGGAATAGTAATCCGGCATCTCCGCCGTCTCCCCGCCGATCAGCGCGCAATCCGCCTGCCTGCAGGCGGCCGCCAGGCCCTCAACGATACCCAGTACCGCATCCTCCTCCAACTTTGCGGCCGCGATGTAGTCCAAAAAAAACAGGGGACGCGCACCCGCGGCGACGAGATCGTTCAGAACCATCGCCGCGCAATCACGCCCCGCCGTCTCGAAACGACCCGTCTGTCCCAGTAGGCGCAGCTTCGTGCCCACGCCATCCGTACACGCCAGCAGACGAGGATCCTCATAATCCTTCCACCGCGGCGTAAAGGCCGCGGCGAACCCCCCGAAATCCGATGCAGTGCCCTCGGTCCAGGTGCCCTGGACCAACCGGGACATCCTGTCCACCAGTCGATCCGCCTTGTCGATGTCTACTCCGGCCTCGCGGTAAGAAAGGGGTTTCTTGTCGCGATTCATTGGAATACCTCCAGGGATTCGTGTTCTTCGGCTGCATCAACAGGTACGCGGTAATCCCCCAGGAAACACGCCACACAATAGTCCGAAGCCTTTCCGCCCGCTGCCTCGGCCACGCGGTCAACATCCAGGAACGCGAGGGAATCCGCCCCGACCACGGACCGGATCTCCTCCACCGACCGCTCCGAGGCGATCAGCGTACCGCGGGTGCTCGTATCGATACCGTAGAAGCAGGGATAGCGATACGGTGGCGAGCTGATGCGAAGGTGGATTTCCCTCGCCCCGGCCTCGCGCAACAGCCGCACGAGGATCCTCGAGGTGGTCCCCCGCACCACCGAATCGTCCACCAGGACCACTCGGCGATCACGCACCACCTTCTGCAGCGGATTCAACTTCAGTTTCACACCACGTTGACGCAGATCATCGCCGGGCTGGATGAAGGTTCGCCCGATGTAGCGGTTCCGCACCAGTCCCATCTCGTAGGGAATCCCGGCCTCTTCCGCGTAGCCGGAGGCCGCCGAGATGCTGGAATCGGGCACACCGGTAACCACATCCGCCTCGACGTGGTGATCTCGGGCCAGTAGGCGACCCAGCTCCTTGCGCACCTGGTGGACGTTCCGACCGGCGATGTCGCTATCGGGGCGGGCGAAATAGATGTACTCGAAGATGCAGAGGCTGGCGCGTGCCGCCTCGTCCACAATCTTCGCACTGTTCATTCCACCGTGGTCGATGCTGAGAAATTCCCCGGGGGCGAGGTCCCGGACGAATACCGCCCCCACCGCATCGAGCGCGCACGTTTCCGAGGCCACGACCCAGCCCCCGCCGAGCCGGCCCAAGCACAGGGGCCGAAAACCGTTGGGGTCCCGCGCGGCGTAAAGGCCGTCCGGGGTCAAGACGACCAGGGCATAGGCACCCTCGACCTGGCCGAGTGCGGAGAGGATACTCTGGCGTACGTCTTTTTCGGATTCGCGGGCGGCCAGGTGCGCGATCACCTCGGTATCGGCACTGGTCTGGAATATGCTCCCCGCCTCCTCCAGTTGCTGGCGAAGTACGGGGGCATTGACCAGGTTCCCGTTGTGGGCGAGGGCGACAGAGGTGGACTTCATCCTGACGACGAGGGGTTGCGCATTCTCGAGGGAGCTCTCCCCGGCCGTGGAGTAACGCACGTGCCCGAGGGCCGCGTCCGCCTCCAGCTCCTCGATATCGGCCGCCGAGAACACCTCGGAGACGAGGCCCATGTCACGGCGCAGGGCCAGCCGATCCGGGGCGACGCGGGCGGCGATGCCGGCGGATTCCTGGCCACGGTGTTGGAGCGCATAAAGCCCAAAGTGCGTAAGCACCTGCGCGCGCTCGCAGTCCCACGCCGCGAATACACCACACGCTTCCTTCGGTGAATCGTTGGGTAGAATGGTCTTCATTCCAAACCCCTTTCCCACGCGTTTCGAAGTTCCTGTACGGATGACCGGAGCACCCTGGAACCTTCCAGTGCAATCTCCAGGTGATCGCCACCCACCCGACCGATCTCCTTCAACGGACACCGGCTTTCAGCAGCGATTTCCCTTAACCGCGGCGCAAATTCGGGCGACACCGCGACGAGAATCCTTGAACCATCTTCGGCGAAGAATGCGACCTCTGGGTCATCGCAACCGGACAGGTCGACCGCGGCCCCCAGCCCGCACGGCGAGGTGAGGGCACACTCTGCCAGCGCGACCCCCAGGCCACCGTGGGAGACGTCGTGCGCCGTACGCACGATACCCTCGGCGATGGCACGCCGACAGGCTAGACCCACCGACCGTTCCAGGGGATAATCCACCGCGGGGACGGGCCCGGCACTGATCCCGTGGACCAACCGCAAGTACTGGCTGGCACCCAGGTTTTCTCCGCCCCGGCCGAGGATGAACAATCGCTCACCGGCGCGCAAGAACCCCGAGCACGCATGCCGCTCGACGTCATCGAGCAAGCCGATCATCCCGATCACCGGGGTCGGGTGCACCTGCCGCCCGCGCGTTTCATTATAGAAACTGACGTTCCCGCCGGTGACCGGGGTGTCCAGCGCGAGGCAGGCCGTCCGCATTCCCTCGATGACTTCGACGAAGCTACCCATGATTTCCTCGATCTCTGGATTGCCAAAGTTGAGGCAGTTGGTGATGGCCAGGGGTCGCGCACCCACGCTGGACAGATTGCGGTACGACTCCGCGACCGATCGTTCGGCTCCCCGGCGGGGGTCGAGTGCACAAAGATATCCATCACCATCGGCGACGCAAGCGATACCCTTGTCCGTACCCTTCACCCGCATGACGGCGGCATCGGCGGCACCGGGAGCAAGCACGGTGTTGATACCCACCATGTGATCGTACTGCTCGAAAACCGGACGCCGGGAAGCGAACGCCGGATGCCCGATCATCTCGGTCAGCGCATCCCCGGGATCCGGCCCCTGGGCGATCCCGGGTTCCCACCGCGATGTTTCAACCTCGGGCGACTTCCACGGGCGATCATAGGTCGGTGCCCCGTCCGTCAGGCTCTGCACGGGAACGGCAGCGACCTCGCGGCCCTCCTCGAACACGCGCAGGCAGCGATCCCCGGTCACCTTCCCGATTTCAACCGCCGCGAGGTCCCAGCGGCGGAATATGGATTGCACCCGCGCGACGCCCTCGGGACGGACGATGACGAGCATGCGCTCCTGTGATTCACTCAACATGACCTCGTACGGATTCATACCCGGTTCCCGCCGTGGCACCCGGCCGACGTCGATCTGCATACCCGATCCCGCGCGGGCTGCCGTCTCCGAGCAAGCGGAGGTAAGCCCCGCCGCACCCAGGTCGTTCACACCGATCACGTCATCGCTTTGCACGGCCTCGAGGCAGGCCTCGATCAGGAGCTTCTCGCGGAAGGGATCGCCCACCTGGACAGCGGGACGCATGTCACCCGGGTTCTCATCGAATTCGCGGGACGCCAGGAGGCTCGCCCCGTGAATACCATCGCGGCCCGTCGGTGCACCCACCAGAAGCACGACATTACCGGTTCCGGCCGCGGTCCCGCGGACGAGCCTGGCACGCTCCACGAGGCCGACGCACATCACGTTCACCAACGGATTGTCCCGGTAGGCGTCATCGAACACGATCTCTCCGCCCACCGTCGGGACACCCACGCAGTTCCCGTAGGCACTGATCCCGGCTACCACGCCCTCGAAAAGATAGCGCACGCGGGCATCCGCGGGGTCGCCAAAACGAAGGGAATCCAGTAGGGCGATCGGACGTGCACCCATGGCAAAAATGTCGCGCAGGATCCCTCCGATACCCGTCGCCGCACCTTGAACCGGCTCGATCGCGCTCGGGTGATTATGCGATTCGATGCGGAACGCGACCGCCATGTCCTCACCGATATCAACCACCCCGGCATTCTCACCGGGGCCCTGCAACACCTGCGGCCCTTCGGTGGGCAACCGGTCGAGGTGGCGTCGCGAACTCTTGTAGCTACAGTGCTCCGACCACATCAAACCGTACAGGCCAAGCTCCAGGTGGTTCGGTTCTCGGTCCAATTCCGCACAAATCGCGCGATATTCCTCTTGTGTCAGGCCAACGGCTTCCCAGGGGCGACCATCAGACATATGCCGTTCCTCCTTCCCACCAGGAACGGACACTCTCAAACAGCCCAAGCCCGTCGCGACTCCCGAGGATCGATTCGGCGGCCCGCTCAGGATGCGGCATTAATCCGAGGACATTTCCCCGGAGATTGGCGATCCCGGCGACATTGTCCCACGACCCGTTCGGGTTCGCCTCCGCGGAGATGGACCCAGTCGGATCACAATATCGCAAGACCACGCGGGCATCGAATCGTCCAGGCGGCGGCTGGTAATTCCCCTGGTGATGGGCAACGGGCAGGGCGAGGACCGAGCCCGGTTCCATCGGCATGGTAAACGGGGTCTCGTTATCCTCCACCCGCACGTGCGTCGGGTGGCAAACAAAGCGCAAACCCCCGTTGACCATGAGGGCACCGGGCAGCAACCCGGCTTCGCACAGGACCTGGAAACCGTTGCAGATGCCAAGCACCGGCCGGCCTGCACTTGCGAAGGTGCGTACGGCTTCCATCACCGGGGTATGTGCGGCCATGGCACCGGCCCGCAGGTAATCACCGTAAGAGAATCCCCCGGGCAGGACGACGCAGTCGATATCGGCGAGGTCATCTTCGTCGTGCCGCACGAACCGGACCGGTGCACCAGCTACCCGGCCGATCACGTGCGCGCAGTCCCAATCACAATTGGATCCGTAAAAGCGCACTACTCCAAACTGCATGTGGACTCCCCGTCCATGATCTCGATGGCGTAGTCTTCGATAACCGGGTTGGCCAGCAGCGCATCACACATCCTCGTGACGGATTGCTCCGCCGCGTTTCGATCCTCGGTTCGAAGATCCAGCTCGAGGTATTTGCCCACCCGGACCGCCTCGACTTCCGCGTGTCCGAGGCGCTGCAGGGATGCCCGTATCGTTTCTCCTTGCGGATCCAGGATCCCGGGGCGCAGGGTGACATAAACGGATGCACGCAACATCAGGATTGTCCCGTCGTGAGGCGACGGAGTACTTCCGCGTAGGCATCCTCCACTCCACCCATGTCCTGGCGAAAGCGATCCTTGTCGAGCTTGTCTCCGCTGGTAGAATCCCAGAAGCGGCAGGTATCGGGCGTAATCTCATCACCGAGGCGCACATTCCCGTCGGGATCGACGCCAAATTCGAGCTTGTAGTCCACGAGGGTCAGGCCGATGGTTTCGAGGTGATCGGTCAGCAAGCGGTTGATCTTTAGGGCCAAAGACTCCATGATCGCGAGTTGATCGGGCGTACAAAGACCCATGGCGTCGACGTGGTAGGCATTGATCCACGGGTCACCCAGCTCGTCAGCCTTGAGGAAGTGCTCCAGCACGGGCTTTTCGAGCAGCGTTCCCTCGTCCATGCCGAGCCGCCTGGCCAGGCTGCCCGCGGCGATATTGCGGACGACTACCTCGAGTCCGAACATGTCCATGTGCCGGACGAGGTGGTATCGATCCGAGAGTTGCCCGAGGAAATGCGTGTGGATGCCATTTTGCTCCAGGTAGCGATTCAGTATGGCGGAGATGTGGGCGTTGAAATAACCCTTTTCGACGATGGTGCCCTTCTTCTTCCCGTCGAAGGCGGTCGCATCATCCTTAAACTCCATGAGCATGATCGATGGATCGGGCGTAGAAAAGAGGGCCTTGGCTTTCCCCTCGTACAGCTTTTCCCCGCGCAACGCGGCGGGATCCTTTTGCAGCATCATCTCCAGCTCCACGTCATATCAGCCCCAATCGTTCGAATACCACGTCCACGTGTCGTAGTTGCTCCCAGGGATCAAAACACTGTTCCAGGACTTCTGTGCCGAGTGCGTCGCGTACAACCGCATCCTTCTCGAGTAACGTGCGGAAGGTCTCTTCGCCCTCCATGCCCGCCATGGCCGCACCCTGGACGACGCGATACGCCTCGTCGCGGGGCATTCCTGCTTCGACCAGGCGAAGCAGGACGCGCTGGGAATAGATCGCCCCACCGGTCATCTCCATGTTCCGGAGCATCCGGTCCTCGTTGACGCACATATCGGCGATGACCATGGTCATCCGGCGAAGCATGTAGTGCAGGATGGTGGTGGAATCGGGCAAGATAACCCGCTCGACGGAGGAGTGGGAAATGTCGCGCTCGTGCCAGAGAGCGACGTTTTCCAGCGCGGCCAACAAATTACCCCGCAGCAATCGGGCCATCCCGGAGATCCTCTCGGTCACGATGGGATTGCGCTTGTGTGGCATGGCCGAAGAGCCCTTTTGACCCGCGCGAAACGGCTCCTCCAGCTCCCTGACCTCGGTACGTTGAAGCCCACGGATCTCCACGGCTGCCTTCTCCAGCAGGCCGCCCAGCTGGGCGAGGGCGCTCAGGAAGGCGGCGTGGCGATCACGTCCGACGATCTGCGAACTGACCGGTGCGGCCTGGAGCCCGAGGTCCTCGCAGACCTCCGCCTCGACATCGGGAGGCACCTGGGCATAGGTTCCCGTGGCCCCGGAAATCTTGCCGGTCGCCACCTCCCCTATCGCCGCCTCGAGACGCACACGCGCGCGCAAGAGTTCTTCGTACCAAAGGGCCAACTTCAGCCCCAGGGTGGTCGGTTCCGCGTGGACACCGTGCGTCCGACCCATCATCACCGTGTGACGGTGCCGCACCGCCCGATCGGCGACGGCATCGATCAACGCACACAGTTCCTCGAGAAGCAGTCCCCCGGCATCCTTCAGCTGGAGTGCGAGCGCGGTATCGAGCACATCGGAGGAGGTCAGGCCGTAGTGCAGGTAACCGGCGGCTTCCCCTACCTGTTCCGAAAGAGAGGATACGAAGGCGATCATGTCGTGGCGGACTTCATCTTCGATCTCGCGGATACGATCGGGACGAATCTCCGCCCTTTCCTCGACAATGCCGGCATCTTCCTCTGTTCCGTAACCCCGGCGCGCCCAGGCGCGCATGCAGGCGATTTCGACGCGTTTCCAGCATGCAAACCTGTTCTCGTCCGTCCAAATCTCCCGCATCTGCGGCAGGGTGTACCGGGGAATCACGTGTCCGCACCCCCGGTGAAACCCTCTTCGACGAGGGCGCGATCCTTCTTACCGACCTCTTGTGCACGCTCCATGCGGAACGCATCCAGTGCTTCCTTCACGCCGGCATCGGCCACCGAGAGGATCGAGGCCGCCAACAATCCGGCGTTTTCCGCGCCATTGATTGCCACGGTCGCAACAGGTATGCCCTTGGGCATTTGCGCGACCGACAGCAGGGCGTCCATGCCGTCAGTCGCCCAGGCCTTCAGCGGAACCCCGATCACGGGCAACGTCGTATGGGCGGCCACGACCCCGGGCAAAGCCGCGCTCCCCCCGGCCCCGGCGATGAGCACCTCGATTCCCCGGTCTCGGGCGGTACTCGCCCACTCGGCCGTCTCTGCAGGGGTTCGATGGGCGGAAAGAATGCGGGCCTCGTAGGAAATCCCCAGCCTGTCCAGTGCCTCTCCCGCGCGACGCATCACCGGGATATCCGAGTGACTTCCCATGACAATTCCAACCCTCGGCATATGCATGTCTCCCTCCCGGCGCGGTATTGAACCCGCACCGTATCCGAACATTATCTACATCTACAGTCTAAATATTCGGCATACTACAGTCAATTGATCGAATGGACCCCAGAAAGTCCATGTTCTTGGGGAGTGAGCGCCGCTCCAACGGGTATGTTCGTGCAATAGGTGGTATCAACACGTGGGCCTATGTTACCGTGTTTGCATATTCTAGTAGCATTGCCATTCAACGTTCGGAGGGGAATCTTCCATGTCTACCGCACAACGCGTCACGTTCACCGCCCTGTTCGTCGCGCTGGGATTGCTGTTGCCCATCGCGTTTCACATGGTGGGCTCGGGTACCGTCTTCTTGCCCATGCATATCCCCATCCTACTGGCCGGGTTTTTGGCCGGTCCCGGGATCGGCCTCATCACCGGTCTATTGACACCGGGGTTGAGCCATATCCTGACCGGCATGCCCCCGTTGAGCCCGATGCCGATCGCGCTACTGATGACTTTCGAACTGGCCACATTTGGTCTCATCGCGGGGTTACTTTACCACGTGCTGCGCTGGTCCATCTTTCCCTCGCTACTCGGCGCCATGATCGCCGGCCGCGTGGTGTACGGTGCGATCTTCGTGTACCTGCTTCCCCTGTTCGGCATCCCCACCCCACCGGTCTGGGCCTGGCTTAGCGTTTCACTGGCCACCAGCTGGCCCGGGATCGTGGTGCAGCTGATCGTGGTCCCGTCCATCGTCGCGGCCGCGCATCGCGTGCCAGTATTCGCAAGGCTACGGGAAAACTCGAGCATCTGAGGACTGATTGCCCCGGCCGGCCGCGACGGCGCCGGAGCAAAACCGGGATAAGGAAACCGACAGGGCTCCTGTGGCACTGCCTCGGATCACGTCCTCACCGTGACCGCGCTCGCCCGCAGGAACCTCACTCCCACTCGATCGTGGCCGGTGGCTTGGACGTAATGTCGTAGGCGACGCGATTGATACCGGGAACCTCGTTGATGATCCTCCTGGCCGTGACATCCAGAACGTCAGCCGGGATCCTCGCCCAATCGGCAGTCATGGCGTCTTCGCTGGTAACCGCCCGCAACACGGCGGTGGAGGCATACGTCCTCTGATCCCCCATGACACCCACGCTCAGCATATCGGGAAGCACGACGAAGCTCTGCCATATATCACGATAGAGGTCGGCGGCACGGAGTTCCTCTTCGAAGATCGCATCGGCTTCCCGAAGGGTATCGAGTTTCTCCCGGGTAATCTCGCCGAGGACACGTACCGCGAGCCCGGGCCCGGGGAAGGGATGACGGGTCAGGATTTCCCCGGGGATCCCGAGTGCTTCCCCCACGCGGCGGACTTCGTCCTTGAACAGTTCACGCAGCGGCTCCACCAGCGCCATCCGCATTTTCTCTGGCAACCCGCCGACGTTGTGGTGACTCTTAATCACCGCCGAGCCACCCACCCCGCTCTCCACGACATCGGGATAGATGGTTCCCTGAACCAGGAAATCGAAGTCGCCGAGGGCACGGGCCTGTTCATCGAAAACCGATATGAACTCGTGCCCGACGATCTTTCGCTTTTGCTCCGGATCGCTTACCCCCGCCAGGGCACTCAGGAAGCGCTCCGATGCATCAACCGCCACCACGTTGAGTTCCATCTCCCTGGCGAAGAACTCGGTGACGGTGTGGGCTTCCTCTTTGCGCAGGAGACCGTGATCGACAAATACGCAGGTGAGCCGGTCCCCGATGGCCCGGTGAACCAGTACCGCGGAGACGGCCGAATCGACCCCCCCGCTTAGGCCACAGAGGGCACTACCCGACCCCACCTGTTCGCGGATCTGCTGCACCGCATGCTCGATGAACGACTTCATGTCCCATTCGCCGGAAAAACCGGCGATATCATGAAGCCAGTTCCGGAGCATGTCCAGTCCCCTATCGGTATGCCCGACCTCCGGGTGGAATTGCACGCCATAAATCGGAAGCGCTTCGTGTACCATCGCTGCCACCGGTGTCCCCTCGCTATGGGCCAGCACCTTGAAACGATCGGGAGGCTCATTCACCAGGTCACCATGGCTCATCCACACGTCAATTCGCGAGGGGATTCCGGCGAAGAGGCGATCGGTGGAGGCCAGTTGAAGAGAGGTCCTCCCGTACTCCCGTCGCGAGGCCGGTCCCACGGCCTCGCGGCCACCATAATGGGCGGCAATCAGCTGGTGACCGTAGCAAATACCCAGCACGGGGATCCCCAGCTCGAAAATCCCTTCGTCCGCCGTGAGAGCATCCTCGTGATATACACTGCCCGGACCGCCAGTGAGGATCAATGCACCCGGGTTTCGTGCGGAGATTTCCTCCACGCTTGAATCACCCGGCATGATTTCGCTGTAGACACGGCACTCGCGGACCCGCCTTGCGATCAACTGCGAATACTGGGCACCAAAGTCCAATATGATGACCTTTTCCTGCGGAATCGCCTGGCTCTCTTTCACCCGTCATCCCCCTCGTTCGACAAATCTTCGATCACCCGCACGCAGGGTAGCGCACGATAGCGCTGGTTCCAATCCAGCCCGTATCCAACCACGAATTCGTCCGGTATAGCCCGACCCACGTACTCCACCGATACGTCGATAGCCCTGCGCTCCGGTTTATCAAGGAAAGCGACGACACCCACGCTGGCCGGACCCCGGGTGGCGAAATGTTCCCTCAAATACCGCAGGGTCAACCCGGTGTCCACGATATCTTCCACGATCAACACGTGGCGATCCTCAATGGGGGACTCCAGATCGTGGAGGATTCGGACCACGCCGGAGGATGTCGTGCTGCTGCCGTAGCTGGAAACGGCCATGAAGTCCAGGGAAACCGGTATGCTCAAGGCCCTGGCCAGATCCGACATGAACACGACCGCTCCCTTTAGGATCCCGATCAACAGTAGCGGGCTTTCCTCGGTGACCAGATCCGCATAATGCGCGGATATCTCGGCGGCCAAACTCGTGACAATCGCGGAAATCTCCTCTTCGTCGACGAGGCAGCGTCCGAGTCGCATCATCGGCTCATTTTCACCCAAAGGTCCCTCACCCTCTTCCCATCGGCTCCGCCTCTAGCATACCCGAACATCGAAACGGGCAAAACGCCCTTTCGAAAGTGTCGAAACCCCGGGCAATGGGGCTTCGCGACGGATCACCTCGAAGCAAGGGGTATGGCCGGGCTGGTAGTGGAACCTAGAGAAACGGCTCCCCTCGCGAGGGGAGCCGTCGTAGATGTATATCCTTGAGTTGGGGGCGAAATTTAAAAGCCCATGTCCATTCCGCCCATGCCACCCATTCCGCCCATGCCCTGCGCCATCTCGTCGTCCTTGGAGTCCTCTTCGGGGATGTCCCCGACGAGGGTTTCGGTGCTCAGCACCATGCCAGCGATGCTGGCCGCGTTCTGCAGCGCAGAGCGAACGACCTTGGCCGGATCGACGATACCGGACTTGAACATGTCCACGTAGTCCATGGAGAGCACGTCGAAGCCTACATTCTGCGCTTCATTCTTCACGCGCTCGACCACGACTGCACCCTCGATCCCCGCATTGTTCGCGATGCAACGCACGGGGGAGTACAGGGCACGGCGCACGATCTCCGCACCGGTGGCTTCATCGGCGAACTCGGCATCGATATCGGCCATCTTCTGGGCAGCGCGGAGATAGGCCACACCGCCACCTGCAACGATGCCCTCTTCCACGGCGGCCCGCGTCGCGTTCAGGGCGTCCTCGATGCGCAGCTTCTTTTCCTTGAGCTCGACTTCCGTGGCAGCGCCCACGTTGATGACGGCGACGCCACCGGCCAGCTTGGCCAGGCGCTCTTCCAGCTTCTCCCTATCGAAGTCGCTGGTGCTATCCTCGATCTGCCGGCGGATTACGTCGATACGTGCCCGGATGTCGTCCGTCGCTCCCCGACCTTCCACGATGGTCGTATCGTCCTTGGTGACACTGACCCGTGTCGCTTGCCCGAACATCTCGGGCGTCACGTTTTCGAGCTTGATACCCAGGTCTTCACTGATCACCTGTCCACCGGTGAGTACCGCGATGTCCTCGAGCATTGCCTTGCGCCGGTCACCGAAACCGGGAGCCTTCACGGCAACGGCCTGCAGGGTGCCGCGAATCTTGTTTACAACCAGGGTAGCCAGCGCTTCGCCCTCGATATCCTCGGCAATGATCATCAGGGGTTTGCCAAGGTTGACGGCCTTCTCCAGGACGGGAAGGAAGTCGTTGATCGAGGTGATTTTCTGGTCGGTGATGAGGATGTACGGCTCTTCGAGTACTGCTTCCATGTTCTCGGTATCGGTGACGAAGTAGGGGGACAGGTATCCGCGATCGAACTGCATACCCTCCACGACCTCGAGATCCGTATCCATGGTACGCGACTCTTCGACAGTTATGACGCCATCCTTGCCGACGCGCTCCATGGCCTCGGCGATCAAGTCACCGATCTTGTCATCGTTGGCGGAAATCGAGGCAACCTGGGCGATGGATTCACGGTCTTCGACCGGGATGGACATTTCCTCGATCGCCGCGACAGCGTTGTCCACTGCCTTCTGGATACCGCGACGAAGAATCATCGGGTTGGCACCGGCCACGACGTTCCGCATGCCCTCGGAGACCATGCTCTGGCCCAGGAGGATCGCCGACGTCGTACCGTCACCCGCGACATCGTTCGTCTTGGTCGCGACTTCTTTTAGCAGCTGCGCGCCCATGTTCTCGTAGGGATCCTTCAAGTCGATCTCACGCGCGATGGTGACTCCATCGTTGGTAATCGTGGGGGCGCCGAACTTCTTTTCCAAAACCACGTTGCGGCCCTTGGGGCCGAGCGTCACGGTTACGGAATCCGCCATACGATCTACGCCCTTCTGCAGGGCGCGGCGGGCATTCTCTTTGAAGATGATGCGCTTAGCCATCTGTGCTGTACCTCCTTAGCGATTGTGTACCGTCGGAAACCGATTACTACTCGACGCGAGCTAGGATGTCGCGCTCACTGAGGATCAGGAGCTCTTCGCCCTTGATCTTGACCTCGGTTCCGGCATACTTGGAAAAGATGATGGTATCGCCTTCGGAAACCTCGAGGGATACCTTTTCGCCGTTGTCGAGCATCTTGCCCGAACCCACCGCGACCACTTCACCCTGCTGCGGCTTCTCCTTGGCGGTATCGGGAAGGACGATGCCACTACTGGTAACCTCTTCCTCTTCGATCACCCGAACGACGACCCGATCACCCAAAGGTTTAATGTTCATTCCGTTACCTCCTCACTGCGATCGTGGACTATTTCCGAACTATGTTTCCGTCTCGTTGTTAGCACTCGCTGATGGTGAGTGCTAACACCAAGTAACATGGTATCGATCCGCTGGATTTGAAGTCAACTGGTTTCAAGGGGGATTATAGATAAATGCCGTTGATTATTTCACACCATGGGAGATTGACACGATGTTTCTACCCGAAACGCACAAGTTTCTTCCATTGTAGAGATGCTACGACGCTTTACGGTAATCCCACCAGGTTTCTCGCCTGTCGCTGAGAAGACTCCCTGGCCTCCTCGCGCAACCACCGGTTAAGCAGGTACACTCCCACCGCCAGATAGGGGCCGGCGAGCACGTAATGATAGGCGGTCACCGGCGGGAGATCGAAGGCCCAAGGGGCGACCGTCAGCGTTTCGAGCCACCGTTGGGCAACCGAGATCGGGAAGGCAAAACGCAGGAACGTCAGGTAATCCTCGAGCAGGTACATCGAGATCCGCGCCCATTCGCGTTGGCCGGGCCAGAGAAAAAAGTACACCGTATCTCCCACGGCTTTTCCGATCATGAAAAAGAGAAAGAAACGGAGGAAGTGGGGGAAAGCGGGAAATAGCCCATCCAGCAACCACATTCCAAACTGCAAGGTCGCCAGTACGACGGCACCCAAGAGGGTGAAGCGCCTCTTGGCATCCAAGAAAATCAACCTCTCTACGATGCGTTGGATGTCCTACATAACTCGACATTTGCCAGGGGGATCGTCTCTACCCTGTCATCCGCGTGACGGCGAACCCGCACGGAATCCAGCAGCATACCGGAGGGGTAGCGGACGGTCCCCACGTGCTCCTGCACGGTGGCCATCTGTCCAAGCGCGTCGACACCGAGCAGGCGGACGTGGTCACCCGGTTGCGGCACCCCGGGCTCCACCGCGATGCGGGGAATATCTGCCCCAAAAACCCCGGGGAAGAGCAATTCGGCATCTCCATCACGCAGGATGGTGATCGATACCATGGCACCGTCGAAGGTCTCCAGACCCTGCACGAAGACCCGGGGAAGCGGTCGTCTTCCGAATCCGGCCAGCAATACCAGCCCGAATCCCGGATCCGTTTCCAGCGTCTCGGACATGTCCCTCCAATCCAATCCGCCAGCCACCAGTCCCGCCACACCCATGTCCAGGGCGCGGCGGCTCGTATCGGCGGTGGGCGTGCCGGTCAAGGCAACCACGGTACCCGGTTCGACCGCGGCCAGGTCGGCGGTCTCGGTCACTACCTTGAGGCGCCCGGTTGCCTCACCCCCGGAACCGTATACACCCCGCATGACCCCCACTTCACCGTGCACGACGGCACCCCTGGCATCCACGAGCGACTCCACCGTACCCGCCACCTGGGCATGCACGGTGTGCTCCTCCACGTTTCTTGCGATGATAATGCTACCGGTGGCCCGATCGAACCGCTCCACCGTGCCCCCGAAGGGCGTGTACGCGTAGTTGGCGCCGTCCACCCCGGGGGCCGCCGCAAGGATTTGGCCTTCTTCTATCTCGTCCCCCTCGCGGACGCGGACGTGCATCCAGGCCACGGCCGGCCACACCTTGAGTGCCTCCACGATATTGATCGACTGCCGCGCCCGTTCACTGCCGGGTTCTTCCCTGAGGTATACGCGCCCACGGGAGCGGGACAAGTACTCGACGAGTCCATCGATGGGACTCGTGACCTCAAAGGGCGCAACGGGACCGCGCGCAACGCGGTCACCCGCGCGCAAACGGTCGCCTACATTGACCTCGATCCGCGTTTCATCGGAAGCGCGAAGATCGGGTCCTATATCGATGACATAAGGGCTGCCGGTCAACAGGCGGGCGCGAGCAATGGGCGTCTCCGGGGCTACAACATCCCCGGGCTCGACGAGGACCTCCCCCGGGAGGCGAAGTGCACGAGTCTTGCGGATCCGGCGATTCTCGATCATGGGTGAACCCCTACTGGACATCTGAACGCGCCTCCTCTTCCGAAGTTAAGCCCATCGCGGCTCTCCAGCGTGCCGAGGTGGCGGGTCCGGCGGCATCCGGACCCGATGGCTGCAGCGGTCGACCCCGTGCATCGATGATCAGGCCGACTTCGCCGCCCCGTATGGTGGCAGACACGCGCTTGCCGGGTCCATCCCCGAGGTCGTAATTGCGTCGCGGGATGACATCGATGTCCATCGTCCTGTCGGTGGCCAGCGGGATTACTTCGAGCTCTCCCGCCCTGAGAAGGCGCGAGTATCGCTCCCCGTCGGCGGCCGTCAGGTACATCTCGGCAATGGGTGTGCGATGTCGGCCCCAGGGTTCTCCGGTCGGGGCCACCACGGTGGCGAGGGGGAGTAACCAGCGCGTGAAGAAGGCATCGGCCAGGTCGGGGGCGTGCTCCATGACGGATCCCACCTGTGCCAGGAGTCCCTCCCGATCGACGTACAGCCGACTAATGCCGGCGGGCTGAATTCCGTCGAGTAGCAGGAGTGCTGCCTCCGCGGGCGATGGCGTGATCCCCAGGATGCTGCCGGTACCGACGATGACGTCGAGTGCGGTGGCCTCCACGAGCGGCTGTCCCGTCTTCGTTTGTTCGAAGGTATCGTCAAAGGTGCGATATTGCTTGATCCCACGAAGCCCCACGACCAGCTCGCGATGCTCTTCAAAAGCGATGCGCAGGCTCTCCCGCGCCAGACTGTGGAGCAAGTCCAAATCGCGTGCGGTTTCTGGAACCGTGCCCGGCCGCAGCGTCCGATTGATTGCCCAGTTTTCCACCAGGCGGCGGTCCACCGGATGGTGCAGCCATCGCGACACGCCCTCCACCCCGACCCGATCCAGGACGCCTGACGCACTGTACCCCACGCCGAGATCACCACTGACGGAGCGGTTGTAGCGTTCACGGATGATACTGAATACGTCCACGGTGGCCGAACCCATGTCCACACCGAGCACATTGACCCCGTATCGGGTGGCCATCGCCCGCAGGATTCTCCCGGTCGCGGCGGGAGTAGGCTCGAGCATCCCCCCGGTGTGATAAAGGAGATCGGCGTAACCGGGCGTACGCCGGGCAACGTGCTCGAGGTATAAATCCGAGATCGTTTTTCGGACCGGCTCCAGGCTTTCTTCTTCCAGGCTGGGACGCAAGTTCTCGACCACGTGTACTTCTCCGACGGAGCCTAACAAAGAGGCTACCGGTTGCCGGGCCTGCACGTTGCCGGCAAAAATGATGGGTATCCCGTCGCCATCACCGAGCCGGGGTTTTGGCCCGGCGGCCACCAGGTACTCCGCCAGTCCCACGACATGTTCCACGGTACCCGTATCGGTCCCCCCGGCCATCAGGATCATATCCGCCTCTGCGTTGCGGATGATGTCGAGACGCTCCGATAGTGTTCGACCATCATCCGTGGCCACGACCGCTGAGACCGTAGCGCCCGCTCCGAGTGCTGCCCTCTCGGCACTCTCCGCTGTCATCATCCGTACCAGGCCCAGGCACAGCAGGCGCATTCCGCCGGCCGCACTGCTCGTTGCCACCAGGATGTCGGCCCCGCGATCATCCACGGCCCCGGTGAGGAGGGGCTGATCGTCTTCAACCAGTACGCGGCCCGTCTTGGCCTCCAACTCCCCGAGGGCCGAAACGAGGCCCGGCATCACGGTGTCACCCTCCGCACTCCACGTCGTAGCCGCCCGACCCACGCCGACCAGGGAGTACCCGGTCGCGTCACAGGCGAAGAGGGCCACCTTGGTGCTGGCGGAACCGATGTCCGCTGTTAGGATCGTGCGGGTTTCCTCGTGCTCAGCCAAGCCGGTACCTCCCCGCTAACCGGAAACGGCAACCGAATTTGTTGCTCTCCCTTCTTTCGTTTCGGGGCAAATGATTCCCTGCATGGATCTTAATCCGGAGGGAATGGCTGTCGAATGGATGAATCGCAAACACCCCTCCCGCCGGGGAGGGGTGTGCAGGATGGAGTCAAGTCCCGTGACCTAATCCTTATTGTACGCCGGGTTCTGGTAGTTGGGCGGCTCCCGCGTAATCGTCACATCGTGGGGATGGCTCTCGCGAAGACCCGCGCCGGTTATGCGGAGAAAGCGCGTCTGGGTACGGAGCGCTTCGAGATCCGCCACCCCGCAGTAGCCCATTCCGGAGCGCAGCCCCCCAACGAGTTGGTAAACCATGTCTGCCATGGGTCCGCGATACGGAACCCTTCCCTCGACGCCTTCGGGCACGGCCTTTTGGTCCTCAGCCTGGAAATATCGATCGCGACTTCCGCGGCTCATCGCACCCTCGGAACCCATGCCCCGGTACACCTTGTAGCTGCGTCCCTGGAAGATCTCCGTCTCACCGGGGCTCTCTGCAGTCCCCGCAAAGAGGCCGCCGATCATCACCGCGTGCGCACCGGCCGCGAGGGCCTTGGAGATATCCCCGGAAAACTTGATCCCGCCGTCGGAAATCACCGGGGTATCCCCCGCCGCTTGGGCTGCGAGCGCGATCGCGGACAGCTGGGGAACCCCAACTCCCGCGATCACCCGCGTGGTACAGATCGATCCGGGACCCACGCCCACCTTGATGGCATCTGCGCCCGCATCGATCAAGGCCCGCGCACCTTCCGCCGTGGCAACATTGCCACTGACCACCGCCACATCCGGATGCCTGTCCTTGAGGTAGCGAGTGGCCCGGATCACGTTAACCGAGTGCCCGTGTGCCGAATCGACGAAGAGTGCGTCCACACCCGCTCGGACCAATGCATCGGCTCGCTCCTCGAGATCTTCACCCACACCGACCGCGGCCGCCGCGAGCAACCGGCCGCGCGAATCCTTCGCCGAGTTGGGATACTTCTTGGCCTTCTCGATATCCTTGATGGTAATCAGGCCCCGTAGGTGAAAATCGTCATCGACCAGCGGCAGCTTCTCGATCTTGTGTTTCCACATGATATCGCGCGCCTGCTCGAGGGATGTCCCCTGGGATGCGGTGATTAGACCTTCTCCGGTCATTACCTGGTGGATGGGACGCTCGTAGTCGCTTTCGAAGCGGACGTCCCGGTTGGTAATGATGCCCACCAGCACATCTCCTTCCACGATGGGGACACCACTTATGTGATACCGGTCCATGAGGTCCACGGCGTCGCGAACCGGGCGGGAAGGCGAGAGGAAGAACGGGTCGGTGATCACACCGTGCTCGGAGCGCTTGACCTTGTCGACCTCACCGGCCTGCTGTTGTGGGCTCATGCTCTTGTGGATCACGCCGATCCCGCCTTCGCGAGCCAGGGCGATGGCGGCGCGAGATTCGGTAACCGTATCCATTGCGGAGCTGAGAATTGGGATGTTCAATCGAATATCGCGCGTGAGTTTGGTGGATACATCAGCATCGCGGGGCAATACTTCCGAGTATCGCGGGACCAGCAGGACGTCGTCGAATGTGAGACCTTCAGCTATGCGCTCCACGCCTAAGGGCATCACCCTTCCCCCTTTTTTCCGCATGGTATTTGGAACCCAATCTAGCACATGCTCTCCTCGGGCGGCAACCATCGATGCCCACGGGCTACCCGGAACCGGAGTCTTCGACGAGTGCCCGCGCGATCTTCCACACGTCACCCGCTCCCATCGTCACGATGACGTCACCGGCCGAAGCCGCCTGACGCAACCGATCTACGATGACCGCGCGATCCCCTTCCACGCACACGCGCGTGTTGCCCCGAAGCCGAACACGTTCGGCGAGCCCTTCGGACGAAACCCCGGGAATGGGAGGCTGTCCCGCGGGTGCGTATATCGGGGTAAGGAGCAGGAAATCCGCGTCTACGAAGCTCGCGCCGAACTCTTGCATCAGATCCCGGGTCCGCGTGTAGCGCTGTGGCTGGAATACCACGAGCACCTTCCCGTCACCGGCCAGGTGGCGTACTGCGCGGAGGGTCTCGCGAATCTCCGTGGGATGATGCGCATAATCGTCGATGATTCGGACGCCATCCACCTCGCCAACGCGCTCGAAACGGCGCCCAACCCCGCGGAAGCGCGCGAGGCCAGCCGAGATGGCGTCGAAGGGAACGCCTGCCTCCAGGGCCGTCGCGGCGACCATGAGGGCATTGCTCACCATGTGTTCCCCGGGAATCGGCACATGAAGCGCGCCAATTGGCTCCCCGCCGCGATGTACCACGAGCCGCGATGATTGTGGCCCGAGGAGAATCTCCTTGGCCTCGTAAGAACGACCTTCCGCCATCGAAGACGACTCGCCGCGCGTCTTCCTACAGGGGATGGTGCGGGGGTGTGCCGTCGCGGCAATCTCGCCGAGCACGGGATCGTCATCATTGAAGACGACAAAACCATCCTCCCGGGTATTCCGGAGGAACGCCGCAAACGCCTCGACCTGCCGATTGAAGCTGCCTCCGTAATGTTCGAGGTGTTCGGGCTCCACGTTCGTGCACAGGGCCGCCCAGGGATGGTAGCGGGTGAAAGTCCCGTCGCTTTCACAGGCTTCCGCCACCAGGTATTCCGTACCGCCGATCCGCGCGGTCATTCCATTCCCAGCCAGCTCGCCACCCACCACCACCGTCGGATCAAGCCCCCCGGACTCCATTACAGATGCCAACATGGCCGTGGAGGTGGTTTTTCCGTGGGTACCGGTGACGGCAATGCCGAAAGGATAGACACAAAAGAGCGCGGCCAGCACTTCCGAACGGTGTACGACAGGCAACCCGCGCTGACGAGCCGTGCGCAATTCTTGCACATCAGTGGGGACATCGGTGCTATACACGACGGTCCCAACACCATCGAGATGGCCTACATCGTGGCCGATGTCGACGGGAATGCCGCGCTCGAGGAGGGCCCGAACCCGCGAAGAGTTCGCGATGTCGCACCCACTCACCGGGATCCCATGCGAGAAGAGCACGAGGGCCAGCCCACTCATCCCATAGCCCCCGATGCCGAGGAAGTGTACCGGGGGTGGAAATGCCAGGCGCAGGCGATCGGCCCTATCCCTCATCGATGGTCGCCTCGTCCCCGTCGGGAGCCTCGCGAGTGGTCCGCTGCACAACGCGGGCGGGGACACCGGCTACGAAGGCGCCGGCGGGAACATCGGCGGTGACGACGGCTCCCGCCCCCACGACGGCACCGGCACCCACGGTGACGCCGGCGAGCACGGTCGCGTTCGCACCGATCATCGCACGGGGCCCGATGATCGTGGGGCCGATACGGTACTCGTCCACGAGGAACTCGTGCGCGAGGATCGTCGCGTTGTAGCCCAACATGCAGTTGTCGCCCAGGGTAATGAGCTCCGGCCAAAATACGTCCATCATGGCAGCCAGGCCACAAGCCACGTCACGGCCGACGGTCATACCACGCCAACGATACAGCGCGTTCTTCCAGGAGAACACCGGTAGATAACGGGCCAGGGTAATGGCCAAAAAATTGAGAATAACCCGATGCATGGGCACGGCACGAAAACAAGCATGCAACGAGTTGCGTTCCCCCTCGACGGGGAAAACCTGTAGTCGCCGACCAGGCCCGTTGCTCATAAATGGATCTCCCCTCCACCGCGCACGCCCAGGGCAGGATCAACATCGATGTCCCAACGATCGCTCCCATGCTCCCGATACCTTCGATAACCGGCGGCCGCCACCATCGCGGCATTGTCGGTACAATAATGGATCGGGGGAATATGCAGGGTGTAGCCGCGGGAGCGGGTCTCCGCCTCCAGGCGCTGGCGCAAATGGCTGTTCGCCGCAACCCCGCCGGCCGCGATTACACGATTTGCCCCGGTCTGTTCGGCCGCAAGCATGGTCTTGTGCACCAGGACATCGACCGCGGCCTCCTGAAAAGACGCTGCCAGCTGCGCCGCCGATCGCTGATCGGTAACCTCGCGGGCGGACAGCGCCACGGCGGTCTTTAACCCGCTGAAGCTGAAGTCGAGATCCCCCGAGGACAGCATCGGCCGGGGGAGGTCGACCCGGCCACCGGTGTATCCGGACGCCATCCGGTCGATAATGGGACCACCGGGGAAACCGAGTCCCAGGATACGGGCGACCTTGTCGAAGGCTTCTCCCGCGGCATCATCCCGGGTTCCCCCCAGGTGACGCGCCGTGCCCTCCGAATAGTGGAGGAGATCGGTATGCCCGCCCGATACGATCAGGCAGACCGAGGGAGACGGCAACGTCGCCGAGCCGGAATCGAGGGCGGCCGCCCAAAGATGTGCTGCCACGTGATTCACACCCACGAGGGGCAATTCCCGTCCCCGGGCCAGGCCCTTGGCCGCCATGAAACCCACAAGCAGAGACCCCACCAGACCGGGTCCCCGGGTTACCGCGACCAACCCGATATCGGCGAGGGTAACACCTGCCTCGGAGAGGGCAGCATCGATGACCGGAAGGATGTTTTCGCTGTGCCGCCGAGAAGCCAGTTCCGGGACGACACCCCCGTGCACCTTGTGGACGGATTCCTGTGAACCGACGATATTGGCGTGCACGCACATGTCCGCATCCACCACAGCGGCCGCGGTGTCGTCACAGGAGGTTTCGATGCCGAGAATCCGAAAACGGCCATCCATCCGATTCATTCACCCTTTCTTCTCAGCACTAGCCCGATATCTGCACAACACATCAGCACGGCGTCCTCTCCCGTGTCGGTGTAGTAGCCGGGCTTGATCTTGACTTCCTCGAAACCGTAGCGCCCGTAAAACGATCGCGCAAGAGCGTTGGAGACCCGCACCTCGAGCGTCATCCGCCGGAGCCCGTGCGCCAGGGCGCGCGCCATCAGCGCCAGCAGCAGGTGCGCACCGAGACCCCTCCCCCGGTGATCGGGATCGACGGCGATATTCGTGACGTGTGCTTCCATGAGGAAGAGCCACATCCCGGCATAACCGAGGATTTCGCCCGCGCACGTGACCACGATGTAGTCGGCCGAGATGTTTCGGGTGATCTCGGATCGGAAGGCACGCTCCGACCATGGCGATGCGAATGATCGGCGTT
Source organism: Clostridia bacterium (assembly GCA_003552525.1). Lineage (GTDB taxonomy): Bacteria > Bacillota > Sulfobacillia > SLMV01 > SLMV01 > CSSED11-154. The sequence continues at coordinate 47,772 of PUNF01000036.1, forward strand.
CGATCTCCAATACCCGCGGGATGTCGTCGACCGCCATCGCCCGGACCCGGCGCTCACCATCTTCGCATCGGAGCGCGTCATCTTCACGAGGCATCAAGGGGATCACCTTCCGGGTTGCGTCGCTTGACTTGCGTCTGGCGATAGTAGCGTGGAACGAGCAAGATGGGGTCACCACCGGCGCCTTTACCGAGCGCACGTTCTCCGAGGTATGCCACGGCTGCCGGCGAGACCATGAATCCGGACACCACGCCCGCCCAATCGCACCCACTCTCGGTATCCTCGATGGGTTCATCGGATAGCCACAGGCAGTCCGACGGCGGAACGCACATCGATTGGATCGTCTCCGCGGGGGTGCGGCGTGCCGGGGGCAGGATTTCCTCGGGCCACCAAAAACCCTCCGGCTCCATCTCGTCTTGACGCTTCTGCGGCCGCCCATAGGCGGCGGTAAAGAAGGCCCCACGGCGGGCACCGATGGCGGACACCACGTAAGGGGCACTGGGCAATGGCAGTGAAATGGCCAATGCGCAAAGGGTATCTACTCCGACGGCGGGAACGCCGAGGCTCCTTGCCAACCCGGCCCCGAAGGCACATCCGATCCGAATACCGGTGAAGGATCCCGGGCCGTGGGACACGGCAACCAGATCCAAATCACCAAGGGCGAGATCACAGGCATCCAGTAACCGTTCAACAAGTCCGGGTAGCAGGGATGAACCCCGCGCTCCCGCCCGGATCATGGTGGTCGCGAGGGTAATCCCTTCGTATCTGAGCGCCGCGCCAACGCCGCGCGTCGACGTCTCGATTCCGACTACGAACACGGTCTTGTTTCCTCTCGCGGTAGGATGCAGGTGCCGAGGCCAAACGCCCGGATCCGTATCTCGCGCCCCGAAACGGATCCCCCGGGGATCGCGATATGAATATCCACACGATCCACGATATCCCTCTCCAACGGGAGGCGATCCGCCCACTCGACGATCGCCACGGACCGATCGGAAAGCAAGCGATCCCAGGGTAAATCGTCACTTGCCTCCTCCGGGGACAGCCGGTACAGGTCGACGTGGTATATCGGGAAATGGCCGGTGTGCTCCCACACCAGGGTGAACGTGGGACTGCGATGGGGACCCGGTACACCGGCACCCTCGAGCATCCCGGACGCGAGCACGGTCTTCCCCGCTCCCAGGGGCCCCGACAAACCGACGAATATCCCCGTCTTCAGGCGCTGGCCAATGCGACGACCCAACGCACGCGTTTCACCTTCACCGTTTGTCTGTACCCGCAGGCAGTGCGTCGCACTCATGAGGGAACCTCGTAACCCGCTGCCTCTAGAACCATCTTGATATCTTCCCAAACCGGCGCTTTCTTCCTGGGGTCGCGAAGAAGGGCGGCCGGGTGGAAGGTCGGCATTACCCGGATCCCGTTCCATTCCTGCCAGGTCCCGCGCATCCGCGTAATACGCGCATCGGCATCGATCAGGCCCTGTGTTGCCGCTGCTCCCATGGACACGAGGATTTTCGGCCGGATCAGCCGCATCTGTGTCCGGAGATAGGGCATACACCGATCCCTCTCGAATTCGCTCGGCGTCCGGTTTTCCGGGGGGCGACATTTCACGATGTTGGTGATGTAAACCAGGTTCCTCTGTAGACCGGCAGCCGCGATGATTCGATCCAGAAGCTTCCCCGCTCGACCGACAAATGGCCTCCCCAGCCGATCCTCGTCGGCCCCGGGGGCCTCCCCCACGAACACCAGGTCTGCATCGGGCTTGCCCTCACCGAACACCACGCCCTTACAGGTTGCACGCAGGTGACAACGCCGACAATCGAGCGCAACCTCCCGCAGCGCATCGATGGTATCGAGGTCGTCCAAGAGGCGAGACTGACCGGAATCGGCATGGGCGCCCATCGCATCTTTGGCGCCGGGGCGCAGCATCTCCGCCTTCGACTCGTCGTGCTCTCGTGCGAAATCGAGTCCCTGTTGTTGAAACTGCTCCTCATCCCTCGGGCGCATTCCGCCTGGCCTCCTCCATTCGCTTGAGCATTTCTTCCTGCCTTTTGCGCATGGTTTCACGATACGCAGCCACATATTGCATGTTCTCGTGTTGATGACACCGGACGCGCGCCCCGAGCCCCTCCCGTAGTTGTTCGACGCTCTCGAGAATCCGATCTCCAAGGGACTGGGCTTCGGGACAATCGGGGCGACAAGGGTAGAAATACAGGGCAAAGTACGCCGAAGTGGATTCGGGGTAACCCATCTCCTCCAGTTGCTCCGAGGCCCGTTCACCGGAGTCCAGCCCGCGCTCCGCCTCCCGGATATATGCCTCGACGCAACACGCGGGATAACCCAGGATGATGCCGACGGCATCGAGGTATAGCGGGGACATCTCTTCCGGCAAGAACACGGCGCTGATGTCCCGGTTTTGCTGCGCATCCTCACGAATGCGGTCTCGCATGCTCATCACCCGGCTGATCCGATCCATCGTCTCTTCTTCTCGGGCAATATATAGGTCGTCGAGGCTTGGGCGCAGGTCCTTTTGATACGTATCGAGCCGCAACCTTTCCGCCCACTCGCGGTGTGCACGATACTCCGGATGCTCATATACCACATCCGTGAAAGCGGATCGGACGAGACCGGCTCGAAAGATCAGCGGAGTGCTCAAAAGTTTCTGTAGGTTAAGGCGCGTTCGGTCCACAAAACCCAACAGGCCGCGCCTGCCACCGCCGGAATAAAACTTCCTCGCGTAATCCGCATCGATGGCTTCTCGAATCGCTTCTCCCGATGGGAACTCAGCGGGAACCATTAAAGAAGCCGCAGGACGTATCCCGGTCAACACCGGGAGATAATCCTCCAGCTTCACCCGCTCCCCAATGCGCGTATCCGCGAGAAAGGCCTCGAGGGTCGATTCTCTCATGTTCATGCGCGCCACTCCCGTCCGTCTACTTCTTAGACCTCATTCAACCGGCGTCCGTGGCAATCCTGCCCCAAGACCACGAACCCAGGCCACGAAAAAGGGGGCCCGAAGGCCCCCTGGTCGCGACGTCGCTGCATCACTAGCCCTCGATAATCTCCACATTTGCACGAGGCACCATGACTTCGGTGCCGTCAGCAAGCCTGGCATTGAGCACGCGCACCCGGGTCTCGCTCTCGACAACCTGCAGCTCCGGGGGAAGCCCGGTGACCTCCGCGAGGGCGCCAAAATAAGGATCACGGATGATCCGGATGGGTGTTCCGACACCCAGGCCGCCACTTTCGTCCTCGTCCTCGGTATCCACATCCTCGGGGGCATCCCGCAATTGCTCGAGCATGCTGGCGTCCGGGCTAATGATCTCCGGCCGCATCACCCCTGCACGAATCTGCGTCGCACCGTTGAGGGAGGCCTCCTGCCCTTCCAGTTCTTGGAGGAGCTCGAACGTCTTATCCGCGATGCGCATCGGGCCGAAACCCTCGGTGATGATGAGCGTCAGCGGAATGTCCTCGTGTCCGGTAATGGCCACGCCGATATCATAGCCCAGGTAATCGATGAGATCGGCGTCCACGATACCACCCGAAACGAGACCGACCACGCCGACTTCCTCGGCGCGACGGAGAATTCCGGCCGTGGCCACGCTGCCAACGACGACGATCTTACCCTCACAGCTGGCATCGAGCGCCGACGGCTCTATCCTTTCGTCGGGCGAAGATGCGACAACCTTGATCGCGCCACGACGCTCGCCGCCGATACCGAAGATACCCTGGATGAAAGCCCCGGCGGTTTCGACGACCACGCCCTCCTCGGGCAAAACCCGGCGGACGATTCCCTCCACGTAGGCCTCTACATCCAGTGGCGTCGGGGGCTCTCGCAATACCATCTGTCCACTGACATCGGAGATCATCTCGACGGTACCATCCACTGGCGACATCTGCTCCGACTTGAATAGGCCGAAAAAGGATATCTTGCGCGCGATGACCTGCCCTTTCTCGACGGTCTCGCCCTCTTTCACCGTCACCACGTCCGGCAGCTCGTAGGGTTCCACCGTTAACAGCTGCGAGATATTTACGCTAACGGGATCACCGGGAATCTCGGTCTTGGCGACGACGTCATGGGGCTGCACCATGTCCCCGACTTCGACCGTCACCTCGCCTTTAATGGGAAGGCGGCGCGTCTTGCGAACGACCTCCCGGTTACTCACCTTCAGCCCCGGAGTATACGCATGAGCCATTTTATACCGCCCGCCCTTCCTCGATGTACTTCATGAGGGCGTCCATGGGATAAATATCGAGCGCCTCGATCCAGTTCCTGATCTGCTTGCGGCGATCGGCCTCCTCTTTCTCGAGAAAGACCGGGCGGCCGCGTGCATCGATGATCAGTCCGACGATTCCACCCTCGACTTCCACGTCCATGGCGCGCCCCGTGCCCTCGCCGACGTCCCAGCGGCGGCCGGGCTCCACGTGTGCCTGGGCAACGCTTCCCTCTTCGAGCGGGATCAACCGGATCTCGCCGAACCCGAGGGTCTCCACCCGCTCCGTGCCATCGGGCATGGTGAGCGTCACCTTGACCGGGGTGGAGTCGCGGAGGTTCTCCATCCTGATGCCTTCCTGGGGTACCGGGGCGATACTGCTCCCGAGGCACACCAGGCAATCGCGGTCGAAGACCTGCGCCGATGCCTCGGGATGCACCGTGGCCAAAACACCCAGCTGTGGCATCATAAAGATGCTGTCGACCGCCAGGCGCGTAACACCCTCGGGTTGGAAGGCATCCAGCATCATCAGTGCGGACTGCACGCGGCGCGGTGCGTGGGACAATACCCCACCACTGCCGAGGATCATGCCGAGGGTCATCATGTTCACGAGCGTCGCACCGCTGACCTTCTGGTCAAAAGTATCTCCCATGTCTCGGGCCTGGCGAATACCCTTCAAGCCGGTCGCCAGCGTCTTGTGGTGTTCGAACGCGAGGCGCAGGGCTTCCCGCGCAAGGGCCTGCTCCACCACGAGTTCCTCGAGGGAATGGGGAATCGTCGTCGGGCGAATCATCTTGTTGCGGATTCGGCTGCGAAGCGCCTCCTCCGATACGGACATGGGCAACCACCGGGAGATGCTGTCCAACCCGGTCTCCAGCAAAACGTTGCATATACTGTAGCTCATCCCGAGGTTGGCCGATACCGTGCGGTTGAAGGTGCCGGCGAACACACTGAAAACATCGGTGGTGGCGCCCCCGATGTCTACCCCCAGCACTTCCATCTTGTATTGCTTGGCGACGTTTTGGATACCCAGCCCGACCGCGCCCGGCGTCGGCATGATCGGGGCATCTGTCCAACCCATGAGCTTGTTGTACCCGGGTGCCTGGGCCATGACGTGCTCCATGAAGAGGTTGTGGATCTCCTCGCGCGCGGGTTCTAGGACCTCTTCTTCCAGTACGGGCCGTATGTTATCGACCAGGCGAAGGTCCAGGCTCTCTCCCAGTGTATCCCTGACGTGTCCGCGGGCGTCCTTGTTACCCGCAAAGATAACGGGCAGCTGGAAACCGATCCCGAGGCGCGGACGCGGATCCGCTGCGGCGATCAATTCGGCGATCTGGCTCACGTGGGCAATGGTGCCGCCATCCACACCACCGGACAGTAGGATCATATCCGGTCGCAATTGACGGATCCGGGAAATCTTTTGGTGTGGCAATCTCCCATCGTCTACCGAGATCGCATCCATGACGATGGCACCCGCGCCCAATGCCGCGCGTTCTGCACTCTCGGCCGTCATCGTCTTCACGACCCCGGCCACCATCATTTGTAGTCCGCCACCGGCACTACTAGTGGAAAGATAGACGTCCGCGCCCTTCTCATCCGACGCCCGTGGTCGAATTACTCCCTCGGGCGCAAGGAGCGTCTTGCCGGAAAGTTCTTCCACCTCGGTCACGGCATTGCGCACGCCCATGGTCACGTCCTCAAAGGGTGCTTCCACCGTCGTGGGAGCCTCACCGCGGACGATAAGCCGATACTCACCATCGCGCTTTTCGATGAGAATGGCCTTGGTGGTCGTACTTCCACAGTCGGTGGCGACAATAGTTTGGATTTGATCCTTTGGAATCTTCGTTACACCTTCCGTCGACAAGCAGCCTCTCCTCCTCCCGGGTCCCCGGCGTGGTGCCGGGTGACCGGAGCATTTCACCCCAACCGCCGATTGCTCATCCTGCCGACCCCTCGGGGGGATCGTCTTTTCGCTCCTCCGCATCCTCAGATCGCCGCTCCGCCTTCTCCTCGGCAGCCCGCTTACGCGCTGCGCGACGCTGCTTCTCTTCTTCTTCGATCATTTCTTCAAGGCGCTCGACAAGGCGATCCAGGTTCTCTCGATCCTGAAGCAAATACCCAATTTCCGAGGCATAGGGATGCCCGGTGAAAAGGTTCGTAAACGGTGCCAGCATGTGCATCCCCTGGCTGGTTACAAACGAAAGCGGGCGGAAACCGTCAAATAACATGATGGCGGGCGCGACCATCTCCCACTCGTAGATCCGCTGTGCAGCCCACTCGATCAATTCATCCCGTCTCTCGGGAGAAATATCATCTCTGCGCACCGTGGCACCCCCTTCGAAAGGACTAAAAACGGGTAAGTCACTGCCTTAAATGATGGAGCCAATCTCGCGTAACCCGGGCCAACCCCTCCCAAGGGACGAATCCCGTAACGGACCTCTCCGGATCGGAGAATATCGAAAAAGCGGGCGGTAGCGCTCCCCGTCCAATCCTTTTTACCCGTTTCCCCTGCGGCAATGCAACCCCCGGCACCCGTCGTCATGGGAAAATCGTGTTTCGACACCGTTCGCCGTTTGCAGCCCGTAGGAAGGGGCGCCGCACATTCCGCAATGCGTCATCGGGATGCCGGGCTATCACTGCATACGACGTGGTTCAGCACAACGCCGGCCAAAAGCATCATGCCCACCTCGAGGGCTCTTTCGTCGATGTCGAATTGGGGGTGATGCACCGGGGGAGCGGGTGTCTCGGACTCCGGATTTGCCACGCCCAGGCCGATGAAACAACCGGGGACGCTTTCGCTGAAGTAAGAGAAGTCCTCGCCACCAATGCTCGGGGCATCCAGCGGGGAAAACGCGCCGGGACCGAGGTGTTGCTGGGCCACGCGACGCACCCGATCCACCAGGCCAGCATCGTTTTTCACCGCGGGATAACCCGTCTTGTAATGCACGGTGCCCGTCGCCCGCATGCTCGCGGCAACCCCGTCCACCAGGCGTTCAATTCTATCGCGAAGCACCGTACGCGTTTTTTCGGTCACGCACATCGCGGTACCTTCGATGCTCACCCTTGGTGCGATAATGGTGTTCCGATACCCGCCGCAAATCTTCCCGAGGCTCACCGCCACCGGTTCGGACGGTGAGGTTTCGCGACTGACCAGCCCTTGCAGGGCGCCGATGACCTGCCCCGCGACCACGATCGCATCCACCGCGCCGTGGGGCTGGCTCCCGTGTCCCGCGACACCATCGATATCGATCACGATCTCGTCGTTAAACCCCACCACGACCCCGGCCCGCGTCGAAACGGTCCCGGTCGGCAGGCTCGGGTTGACGTGAAGTGCATACACCGCATCGACGGCGGGATTCGCGAGAACACCGGCATCCCGCATCGGAAGGGCACCTCCGTTGCCCTCCTCGTCGGGTTGGAAGATGAACTTGACGTTTCCTGCCAATGCACACCCCTCGGCACGCATGTTTGACAATAGGCGCGCCACGCCGACCAAGATCGCGGTATGGGCATCGTGTCCACACGCGTGCATGACGCCCGGCCTGCGAGAACGGTATGATACATCCTTGGCATCGGACATCGGGAGCGCATCCATGTCCGCTCGCAAGGCCACCGTCGGCCCGGGGCCGTCGCCCCGCAAAAGCCCCAACACCCCGTGGCCTCCCAGCCCCTGGGTCACCTCGAGACCCATTCGGTGAAGTCTCTGCGCAACGAGATCGGACGTATCCACCTCGTGACCGCCGAGCTCGGGGTACATATGCAAGTGCCGCCGAAACGCCCGGATGTCCTCCCCGATCCTTCGGACCCGCCGCAGCATATCCGCGCGGGAAAGATCGAATTCTGCAGGTCTACAATGATCCATCAGCGCACCTTCCCGGGGCCAATCCCCCAATGCAACGCGAACGCCCATCACCTTGCGATGGGCGTTCGCGGACTCATCATGATTCGCGAGAGAGATATGCCAGGGCCACACCCGTCATGACCGTGACACCCGTGACCAATCCACCCTCGTCGATATCAAACTTGGGATTGTGATTGGGATATACCCCGAGGCCCTTCTCCGCATTGTGCACGCCGAGGCGGAAGAAACAGCCGGGTACCGCCCGGGCGAAGTACGCGAAATCCTCCGCTCCCATGCTGGGCTCGGGGATATCGAGAACCGCGGACGGCCCGAGCAGCACACTCGCCGTATCGAAGAAAAGGTCCACCATCTCCCGGTCGTTCTCCAGTGGCGGATACCCCCGTTGGTAATCCAGGCGATAGTCCGCGCGCATTGCCCCCGTGATCCCCGACAGGATCCCCTCTATTCGATCCTGCAGCATATCCCGCGTCTCATCGCTCAGTGATCGGATCGTCGTCTCCATTTTCACGTTGGGTGCGATGATATTGTTTCGGTATCCGCCCTCGATTCGGCCGACGGTGATGACGGCCGCGTCCGCAGGAGAAACCTCGCGGCTGACGATCGTCTGAAGAGCCGTGAGGGCCTGCGCCGCGACGATCACGCTGTCAACGGACTTGTGCGGATGCGCACCATGCCCGCCGCTTCCTATGATTTCGATGCGCGCCTCATCAGCGGCAGCGGTGATCACGCCACTGCGGGAACCCACGGTCCCGACCGCGTGCTCAACGCTGACGTGTAGACCGAACACGGCATCCACCACGGGGTCTTCGAAAGCACCCTCGGCCAGCATCGGTTCGGCTCCGCCCGGACCCTCCTCCGCCGGCTGGAAGAGGAACTTGACGTTGCCCTTCAAGGTCCTACCACAATCGGTAAGTTCTACCAGCGCCTTGGCAGTGCCCATGAGGCAGGCAGTGTGGGCGTCGTGTCCACACGAATGCATCTTGCCTTGCACACACGATGCGTACTCCACACCGGTATCTTCATCCATGGGGAGGGCATCCATATCCGCGCGCAGGGCGACCGTGGGGCCATCCTGTGCCCCCCGAAGCAAGCCGATTACCCCCGTGGTCGCGACGGACTCTGTCACCTCGATGCCGAGTGCCCGAAGGAACGCGGCGACCGTGGCCGCCGTCTCAAATTCCTCCATGCCGAGCTCGGGATTGCGGTGAAACGCACGTCGCAGTGCGATGACCTCGTCCGATAGGGCCTCGGCTTGACCACGTATCTCCCCCACGGTAACGGGACCGATTTGTCGGTCCTGATCGATTTCGCTCACGAGTACCTCCTCCTTCTCGGGACTAGCGGCTCGAACACGACGCCAGGTAGATCATGGCACGCAGGCCACGATAGGCCGACGGCGCATCCTGGGCAGTATACTCTACCTCAACCGGGGACTTCCGCTCGGATCCGGGCAGCAGTCCCGCGAGGTCTGCCATGGCCGTATCCCTGGTTGTAAGCGCGACTGTGACCGGGGATTCGGACTTGGGTTCGGGGATTTCACCCGCCCCCAATGCCTTCATCGCCGCGGCCATTCCCTCGCGGATGGCCGCGCGCGCCGCCTCCGGCGGCATGCACAATGCGGCATAGCGTCCCACATCTTCTTTGACGGCCGTGGTCACTGCGGACGGGTTTCGCTCCTGCACCTGGCGACACGTGGCAGTGTCACCGCTGGTGAATATCAGCGGGATCCCAAAGTGCGCGGCAATCGCGGCGTTGAGTCCCGCCTCCCCAACCTCCACGCCATTGAGCACGAGTCGCGATACCACCGCACCGGAAATGGTATGGTTGAGCACCCCATGCGTTCCCGCCCGCGCATGGTATCCCACGAACGCAGCGGCGGCAAAACCATCCCGATCGTCGATCCCTTCCATCTGCCCCATTAACTTTGGTGCGCCGGTCAACAGGCGGGCGGACGGGTGAATATCCTCGATGAGAAGGTTTCTCATGCCCCCGTGTCCATCATTGACGATGACCTCGTCGGCTCCTCCATCCACCGCTCCCGCTACCGCTGCATTGACTTCCTCTGTCACGAGCTTGCGCGTCCGCGCGTAATCCGAGCCCCCGGCTCCGACCTGGTCGCCATGGACCACGCCGCTGACACCCTCCAGATCGGCCGATATGTATATGCGTAACATATTCATCTACTCCCTTCCGGTGTCGACTCTCCCCTCGCGCAGGGCGAACCGGGGACGAATCACACCTACCGTGTCTCCGGGAAGGTTCTCGTTGGCGTGTACCCGGAACGCTTCCAGGCGATCTTGGTCTTCTCCGGACCACAATCCCATCTGCCGCGCCGTCTCGACGGCCACCATCCCGGCGGCCCGACCATCGCCGTCCTCGGTCTTCACCGCGATACCGATACCCGCTCGCTCATCACCGATACAATAGACCCCCGCCGCACCGCTCTTAGCCACGAAACGGCCGGAAGGCAATCCGTTGATCGCGGTGCAAATTCGACCGGTTCCTCCGACCAGGAGCGGTTCTTCTCGCATCGCGATCCGCACTCCGCGTGCCGCGTCGGCACGTTGCGCGGGTAACCCGGAGCCGCTGGCCAATCGTGCGAACGCATATGCCATGTGCATAATCGGAAGACCATGTACCACGACACCACAACCATCCGGGGCCACGGCAATGTCCGCCGCATCGATACCGGCCATACCCGCAACCACGTCCATGATGTAATCCTGCACCGGGTGTCCGACACGCCGGTAATTCGTGGGATCAAGACCGAGTTGCACGCAAAGTGCAAGCATGGCCGCGTGCTTACCCGAACAATTGCAGTGGACTTCCCAGGGTTTCTTTCCGGCGGTGTACAATGCCTTGCGTGCATCCCGGTCGATGGGCGGATGGACCCCGCACTCGAGTAACCCGGGATCTACCCCGGCCTTCTCGAGGATCGCGTGGACTGCCTCCACGTGCTCGGGTTGACCGCTATGCGAGCCACATGCCACGGCAAGCTCCGACGCACCGAGCTGAAAGGCTTCAGCCGCACCGCTCTCGATGAGTGCCAAAGCCTGCAGGGGCTTGGCCGCCGATCGCATAAAAGTCACCAGCGAGGCATCGCCGGCAAACGCCAAAACAGAGCCCGTCGTATCTACCACCGCAACAGATCCCCGATGGACGCATTCCACTAGGTCTCCCCGCGTCACTTCAACGAGGATCTCGGTTCTTTCGTTCAACCACCATCGCTCCCCTCGCGTACCCGTTTTGTAATGTCCAGGACGGCCTCCACGGGCAGTCCCGGCGAAGCATTTCCATCCCGGCCGACGACGGTGTCCGCCACGAAGAGACTATTGAGAACGGCCTCCTCGGTGCTCTCGACGGCAGCCCGAAACAACATGTTGATCCCCGGGTGTCCGTCGATGAAGACATCCCTTCGTGCACGGTACCCCCCGAGATGGTGTCCGACGCGGTTGCGGGTGGAAAACGCCAAAAGGAAGTCGCCGCTCCCGTTGCTCGCGATCGATCCGGTACGTGCCAGGCCCAACGCCCCGCGCGCGGCGAGGCGACGAAGCTGACGGGCATCCAGGGGCGCATCGGTGGCGAGGATTACGACCACCGATCCGTCGCCCTCCGGGGCGACCGGCGGCGGTGGCAGCATGGCCCCCACCGGTGCACCGATCACGCGCAAATCCTCCCAGGCACCGAAGTTGCTCAGGACCAGTGCACCCAGTACGTAGTGGTCCGCGCCCTCCCAAAGTTCCTCGTCCCCGGCACCCCTCGGCACCTCGACCACGCGCGATGCGGTGCCGATTCCACCCTTGTGGCCATAGCATCGCATTCCGGTGCCGGCGCCGACCACGCCCTCGTCGACACGACCCCCCGAGGCAGCGCGAAGAGCCTCGCAAACCGACTCGCGACCCACGTGGCGCCCCCGAATATCGTTGAGCTCCCCATCATTGCACTCGAGGACGACCGGGTTGATCGTACCGGTGTCCCGACCGGCCGACGGGTTCAAGCGAAGCATGTGATCGAGGAGCGCATCGGCCACGCGACCGACACTCATGGTGCTGGTGAGCAATATCGGGCTCTCCAGTTCACCCAGCTCGCACACCTGGGGCAACCCGATCGCCTTTCCAAAGCCATTGAGGACGTGAACCCCGGCGGGAAACTTCGCCCGAAAGGGATCCCCGTCTCCGGGCATCACCGCGGTACAGCCGGTGCGAACTGGGCCCTGTCCGGGGAACAGGGGACCCTCTCCAGCCCAAAGCGTGCTGTGCCCGACACGCACCCCCGGGACGTCGGTGATGGCGTTGTGCATACCCGTCGGCATTCCCGGGATATAGAGCCCCGCTTCCCGGGCGCGCGGTCTTGGGGCAGGGGGTCCGCTCATCGTATCTCCCTCCCCTTCGGGCGGCAGGCATCTACGAAAGCCCGAAACAACGCAGCCATGATCGGCGAGGTCGCGACCATGTTCTCCGGATGCCACTGGACACCGATGACAAAACGTGCATCGGAACACTCGATGGCCTCGATGATGCCGTCCGGCGCTCGGGCCGCGATCACCATTCCGGTACCCAGTTCGCGCGCCGCCTGGTGATGTACCGTGTTAACGGCAACCCGGGATTGGCCCACGATATCCATCAACCGGGTCTCGCGCGCGACGGAGACCGTGTGGGCAGGATGCCAGCGGGGAGCCGTTTGGCGGTGTTGTAGCGCACCCCCGACCTGCGAACCGATGTCCTGGTACAGTGACCCTCCAACGGCCACGTTGAGAACCTGCAGTCCCCGGCAGATGGCAAAGATGGGTACATCCTTCTCGATGGCACGGCGCGCCAAGGCGAGTTCGATGGCATCCCGCTCCGGGCTCACCTTGCCCAGATCGGGCAGGGGTTCCTCGCCAAAGCGGGCCGGGTCGACATCCTCTCCCCCGCTGAGAAGCAATCCGTCGAGGCCCCCGAGGTATTCATCGGGCGAAGGCACTTCGGTCAATGGCGAAAATAGTGGTAGGAGCCAGGGTATTCCCCCGGCTCCCCGGACTGCCTCGACATAATCACGTGGGCAGTGAATCCTGGTCGTCTCGTAATTGATGCCGCAGGTTATTCCGATTCGCAATCATCGTCACCACTTCCATGGGTATCGAGCAATATCTCCGGCCGGGCAAAGTTCGCGGGGAAACCGCCCGTGTGCCAGAAGAGAACGCGTTCTTCCGCGGCGATCCGCCCGGTGCGGATGTGATCCACCAGTCCTGCCAACGCCTTGGCCGTGTACGTTGGATCCGCCAGGATGCCCTCGGTCGCCGCCAGGAGGCGAATCGCCTCGATGCCGCCCTCCGTCGGTGCGGTGTATCCCTGCCCGACGTAGGAGTCATGGACACGTAGGAGTCCTGCGGCGGGGCCGGGATCCCAGCCCAGTAGCGCGGCCGTCCGGTCGATGAGATCTTCGGTCATCGCGTGAAGCTCTACAGAGGATCGGCTTACGCTCACCGTGTGAAGATGAACGGAAGCGTCGAGCTGCGCCAATCCCAGGGCCATTCCGGCCGCCGTACCCGCCGATCCCGAGGCCATGAATATGTGTTCTACCGCGAGATTCGCATCCGTCATCTGGTCGACCAGCTCCAGGGCCGCCTTCACGTAACCCAGCGACCCCACCGGCACCGATCCGCCCAGCGGAATGACGTACGGTGTCTTTCCCTCCTCGCGAAGCCTTTGGGCGTGCTTTGCCATTTCGCCCTCGGCATCTTCCTCCGCGCAATAGTGCACCTCGGCACCGAAGAGCATATCCAAAAGGAGATTGCCCGATACCGCCCGGGGCGGTTCCCCCGTGAGAACGAGGACGCAATCCAATCCGACGGTCGCAGCGGCCGCAGCCGTCATCCGGGCGTGATTCGACTGCACGCCCCCGGTCGTGATCAGCGCGTCACAGCCCCCGGCGAGCGCCTCACCCACCAGATACTCCAGTTTTCTCGCCTTGTTGCCCCCAAGACCCAGGGCCGTGAGATCATCACGCTTGATCCAGATATCCGGACCCTGGAGTCCGGCCGAGAAATTGGGGAGCCGATGGAGTGGAGTCGGGAGTGCGGCGAGCCGACACCTCGGAAACCGTGATAAGAACATGTTCGCCTCCTCCCACCTCAGAAATCCATAAGACCAAGACTGATCATCAGCGCACGATCGATCCGCTCCATGGTATCCGAGCCCAGGTGGGCAACCTTTTCTTTCAACCGCCGCTTGTCGATCGTGCGGATCTGTTCGAGCAACACCACGGAATCTCGATCCATGCGATGGTCCTCCATGGTGAGTTCCACGTGGATGGGGAGCTGGGACTTGGCAATGCGGGAAGTGATGGCGGCCACGATCACCGTGGGGCTGAAGCGGTTTCCCACGTCGTTTTGGATGACCAAAACGGGTCGGATCCCCCCCTGTTCGGAGCCGATCACGGGGCTTAAGTCAGCAAAAAAGATGTCGCCCCTAAGAATCCGCAAAGCCTCCCCCTCCCAGAAGATCTTCTAGGTGGATCCGGGAGCCTTCGTTCTCCAGTGGCAACATCGTCTCGGCAATGTTGAGATTGATTTCACCCATGTGCTCGTACCCGGAGCGTAGGGATTCACGGAGGCCGGAATCCCCACGGGTCCTTACGTAGGTTTGCATGGCATCGCCGATGAGTTCATCCCGGCTGCAATTCAATGATCGAGCAAGGTTGTCCAGCTGCTGTAGCAATTCCGCGTTCAGTTGCACGTTGATTTCTTTCGATTCACTCATTGCATGGATCCCTCCACGGAACGAAGGGCTTCGCCGTATCGAAGCAGTCTCGCACGACCCTGCAGACGGCCTCCGCGATAAAGCATGCGCGGCACACGGGGACCAATCCTCGTGAAGATCTCGTGGGCGATGGTGCCCAGTATGGTGGATAGTTCTTCGACGTCCACCGTTTCCCCTGCCATACTTCCCATGAGTACGACTTCTTCGCCCGGTTGTGGTGTCAGCCCGTCGGGGAGTAGGACCATGGTCTGGTCCATGCAGACCCTGCCGGCGATCGGACACCGCCGTCCCCGGATCAAGACCTGGCCCACACCGTGGGACAGGGCCCTGGGGTAGCCGTCGGCATAGCCCACCGGAAGTGTCGCCAGTGTTTGCGATCGTGTCGCGGTAAAAGCACGCCCGTACCCGACGGTATCACCGGGAGACAATTGTTTCACCTGCGCGATTCTCGTCTTCCATGTCATAAATGGCCTGACGGCCACGCTGCGACTCACCGTCTTGGACGGGTACACACCGTACATGGTAATACCGGGGCGCACCATTTCCATCGCTACGTCCGGGTAATCCAGGATACCGGCACTGTTGCAAAGGTGGCGCATGGGAATTTGTATGCCGGCGAGACGGAGGCAATTACATAGGTGCATGAACGCGCGAATCTGATGGCGGGTATAGGCGCGGTCTTCGTCGGCGACGGCAAAGTGCGTGAAGATGCCCTCGAGCCTGAGACCGGGCATGGAGGCGATTTCCGCGATTTCCGCGGTAGTCGAATCCGTGACGGGCATGCCGACGCGGAACATCCCCGTGTCGATCTTGACATGCACCACCGCAGTGCGATTCGCAGCCGTCGCGGCCCGGGATAACGCGCGGGCGTCGTCTACGTCAAACACCGTGAGGCCCAAGTCGGCCCGCACGGCCGCGGGCATCAATTCGGGTGGGGTCCATCCCAACACCAGTATGGGTACCTCGAATCCCTCCGACCGCAGGGCCAGTCCTTCGTCTGCAATGGCCACGGCCAACAAGTCCGCCCCGGACTGCAGGGCCGTTTCCGCCACGGGAATGGCGCCGTGCCCGTATCCCTCGGCCTTCACCACGGCCGCCATCCTGGCATCCCGCGCACCAAAGGCATCGAGGTGCGCGCGCATCCTCTGGACGTTCATGGCCAGCCCATCCAAATCAATCTCCAGCCAATTGGGCCGCAGACCCCCTGGGAAATCCCGCACACTCCCACCCTTTCTCAATTCATGCATGGTGCTCCAGTTCGATGAGGACATCGGAGAGATATCGCGTCACATCCCGGGGCAACAGGCTCCGGGGATGGATCGACTCGACTCCGACGTCCGCAGCACGCCCGTGGATGTAACACGCCGTAACGGCGGCCCTCCAAGGCGGAGTACCCTCCGTCAGCAATGTCGCGACGATACCCGTCAATACATCACCCGACCCACCGGTGGCCAACCCCACGTTCCCCGTGGAGTTGACCGCCACCGTACCACCGGGAGAAGCGACCACGGCCGGCGCACCCTTGAGGAGTACTACGCCCCCGGTGAGTGCAGCCGCCCTGCGTGCCCATCCCGCGCGATCCGCGGTAATCGCCGACAACGGTTCATCCACCAGGCGGGCCAGCTCTCCCGGATGGGGCGTGAGGACGATGTTTCCTTCGAGCCCGAAAGTGCGGATCAGCCCGGGGTCGGGCGCCAGGGCATTGATGGCGTCGGCATCGAGGACGATGGGAACACTGCTTCGTTCACCCAGGACCTCGAGCAATTGGACGACCAGCTCCCGGGCATCGTATCCCCGGCCCAGCCCGGGTCCGATGGCCAATCCATCGAAACCATCCACCAGATCGGCCACGAGATCACGGGCTGCATCCACGGAAAAGCGTCCCTCGATGGTGGGCAGGGCCACCGTCATGGCCTCGGTCAATTTTTGGGCCATGATGTCCTGCAGGGTCTCGGCGACAGCGCACGTCACGGTGCCGGCACCCATCCGCAGGGAGGCCTCCGCTGTCATCGCCGGCGCACCGGTCATTCCCGGCGATCCACCCAGGATCAGAAGATGTCCGAATGTGCCTTTATGCCCCACCGCCGATCGCTTCGGCAGGTATGCGCGCACCTGCGATTCGTGGGTGAGCGTGAGACGTGATGCGCCCACGGACCATGCTTCGCGCAGTACTTCCTTCGGTATGCCGATGTCCACCGAAACCACGCGACCCGCCGCCAGGTTGCCCGGTTCCAGGAGAATCCCGGGTTTTGGTGCGCCGAACGTGACGGTGACGTCGGCCATCACGGAGACGGGCAACCCCGCGCCTGTATCCGCATCGGACCCACTGGGCACATCCACGGAAACCACGCTGCCGGGTGCCCGGTTCATGTACGCGATCAACTGATCGTAGGGCTGTCGGAGTGATCCCGATAGACCGGTACCAAGAAGGGCGTCAACGACCACGTGCGACTCACCCAATACCCGTTGTACCAAAGCGGCGTCGAGCTTCCCCGAATCGTCGATCACGCGGTGAACCAAGACGGGATGCGCGGATAACCGCCGCACCATCTCACCGGCATCACCCGACATCCGCGTAAGGTCTACCGCAGATAGAACCTGCACGCCGATTCCACGAACGTACAGCATCCGGGCGACGGCCAGACCATCCCCGCCGTTGTTCCCCGGGCCCACGACGACAGTCACTCGATCCCCCCGGTTTCGGATACGCAGTATTTCGCGCACGACCCCGGCGGCAGCGGCCTCCATCAGTCGCATCCCGGGAATGCCCCTATCCTCGATCGCCGTACGATCGGCGATTCCCATCTGTTCGGCAGTCAATACGTAGCGGAAGTCATCTTGCATCGATCGGACTCCTCCCCGTAGCCGGGATATCCTCGCCTGCAACCAACATGGCAACGGCAACCGCGTATTCCACGGAGTGACTAATACTCAGGTGTACTGCGGTCGCGCCGAGGTCGGCGGCGATCCGCCCGGTATGCCCATGCAGGTGGACCCGCGGCTCTCCCATCTTCCCGGGCAACACCTCGACATCCTGCCAGGCGACACCGCCCAGTCCCGGGCCGAGCGTCTTGCGAACCGCTTCCTTCGCAGCCCAACGACCGGCCAATCTGCGGTGCCGATTCTTCCCGTCCCCAGCGTAGTCCAGCTCGGCGGGCGTGTAAATGCGCCCGAGGAAGGATGTACCGCGTCGCGATATGATCCCTGCTATACGGGAGATCTCGACGATATCAATACCCAGGCCCAGCGTGCGTTCTCCCATGGCCACCTACTCCACGGTCACGCTCTTGGCGAGATTGCGCGGTTTGTCGACGGGACAACCCCGCATGACTGCCGTGTGATAGGCCAACAACTGTAGTGCCAGGGCGACCAACACCGGGGAGAGTACCTCTGCGGTTCTGGGGATCGGGATGACCGCATCGGCGATGGCTGCGGTCCGATCCTCGGGCCGATCCGTCACGAGACAAATCCATCCGCCGCGCGCCCGAACCTCCTCGACATTGGACGCCATCTTCTCCCGAAGGTGATCCTGGGTAGAAATGGCGATAACCGGGATGTCCTGTTCGATCAAGGCGAGGGTCCCGTGCTTGAGTTCGCCGGCGGCGCAAGCCTCGGCGTGGATGTAGGAGATCTCTTTCAACTTCAGCTGGCCTTCCATCGCCGCCGCGAAGTCCAGTCCACGACCAATGAAAAATGCATCCTCCCAGGGGGCAAGATATCCTGCAACGCCCAGTACCGCTTCCTGGTCATCGAGCAGCCGTTCGGCTTCGCCGGGGAGGTCGGGCGCATGGGCCAAGACCGCCCGCATTCGCTGGGCGTTTTCCTCTCGCATGCCCCGCGTCGTGCCGAGGTGGCCGGCAATGAGGTCGAGGATCAGCAGCTGCGTGGTGTAAGTCTTCGTGGAAGCCACGGAAATCTCGGGGCCCGCACGGGTGAAGACCACGTCATCGACCCCCCGGGACAGGGAGGAACCGACGACGTTGGTAATGCCGAGGGTGGGGGCGTCCGCTTGCTTCGCGAGATCCAGGCAGGCAAGGGTATCCGCGGTTTCTCCCGACTGGCTCACGAACACCACCAGGGAATCGGTTCCCAGTGCCGGATCCGCGTACCGGAACTCGGAGGCGATCTCTGCACGGGCGGGAATGCCGAGCATCCGCTCAAATTGCGGCCTGGCGGCGAGGGCTGCATGGTAGGAAGTACCGCACCCCACCAGATATACCTGGGACAGGCGGTCCACGATACCCGTGGTGTATTCCAGCTCGGGAAGGTAGACGGTATCGTCACCGATCCGTCCCTGTAAAGCCGCCACCCATGCCGCGGGCTGCTCCAGGATCTCCTTGATCATGAAGTGGGGATGTCCTCCGCGCTCGGCGTCCTCCGCATCCCAGTCCACCACCTCCACGGGGCGCTCCACTTCCTGCCCGGATTCATCGAAAATCGCATACCCGTTCCGGGTAAGAAGGGCGAAATCACCGTTCTCGAGGATGACCACGTTCCGGGTGTATGGCAATACGGCGGCAATATCCGATGCGAGGAAGTACTCGTCTTCCCCGACGCCCACGATCAGTGGACTTTCCCGGCGAACACCGACGAGCGCCTCTCCATCGTCCCCCTTGCCGGACTCGACCACGGCGAGGGCATAGGCTCCCCTCAGGTTGCGTACCGCCTCCATGGTCGCCTCGAGCAGGTCCGCACCCGCATCGCGGTGGGTCTCCACCAGGTGCGGAATCACCTCCGTATCGACCTCCGAACGAAACTTGTGTCCCTCTTCGCGCAACGCCTGCCCGAGCTCAAAATAGTTCTCAATGATCCCGTTATGCACCACGGCCAGTGAACCGGTACAGTCGGTGTGCGGATGCGCATTGTCATCGCTGGGCGGTCCATGCGTAGCCCAGCGGGTGTGACCGATGCCCGCACCGGAGAACCGGGGCGGGTCTTCTTGTAATCCTCTCTGCAAACCGGTTTCAATTTCGCCCTGCCTCTTAATCACGTGCACCTGCCCGCCTGCCCGAGGAACCAGTGCAAGCCCGGCGGAGTCATAGCCCCGGTATTCCAGCCGCCGCAGCCCATCCATGATCACATCCGTCGCACAACGCGGGCCGATATATCCAACAATGCCACACATGATAACTCCCCCTCACCCGAAAACGGGTCGATAGAATCGGGGGAGGCCCAGACCCATCGGATCATCCGACGCCCTTTGTCCCCGGGATCACTCCCGGGCTTTGTGGCTACGGTAACGACCGATCCCGCCGTGGAGCATCCGCCGAAGGCTCGATAAACTCCATCCTCGTCAGCCCGCCGTGCAAATGCCGTCGGGCCCTGGCGCTCTCTTCATTCGCGATAACGGGTCCAGCCAGCCCCTCGTTTTCATCCCAGTTGTCTCTTGACCACTTCCGCCAGTTCACCTGCAATGGTTTCGATGACATCGCGGCTCGGGCCCTCGATCAATACGCGCACGACCGGTTCTGTGCCGGAGGCCCGCACGATGATCCGTCCATCCCCACCGAGGCGTTCCCTCGCCTCCTCGATCGCCGCGGAGATGATCTCGTTGTCTTCGAGGCCCGCTCGATCCGACACGGGAACGTTCTTGACGATTTGCGGGTACTTCTCGAAATCCGCGACGAGGTCCGGTAGGGAACTGCCGGTGCGTACCTGTGCACGAGCCACCGCCAACGCGGAGAGGATCCCGTCCCCCGTGGTGGCACAATTGCCGATAATGATGTGCCCCGATATTTCTCCACCGAGGGTGGCCCCGTCCTGTCGCATCCTGATCATGATCTCGCGGTCTCCCACGGGACACTGTATCGTGTTCAACCCCAGTGCGGAGAGGCACCTGGTGAGCCCGAGATTGTTAATCATGGTGGCGACCACGGTGTCGCCCTCGAGGTCACCGGTCTCGGACATCTCCTTCGCGATGATATACAGGATATCATCCCCGTCGAACACGCGACCATCTGGGGCAACCGCGACGAGACGATCCGCGTCCCCATCGAGGGCGAAGCCCACGTCGTAGTCACCGGAGAGCATCATCCCCACCAGGGCCTCGGGCTGCGTGGAACCGCAGCCGACATTGATATTCACCCCGTCGGGGGTATCATAGATCACCGTTACCTCTGCCCCCACCGATCGGAAGGCTGCGGGACCAAGCCGATAACCGGCACCGTTGGAACAATCCATTGCGACCCGCAACCCGTTCAAGGCGTCGGCGGACAACCCGAGGGAATTCCGCAGGTGCCGAAGATAGTCATACACCATTCCATCGCCACGCAGGTACCGTCCGAGGCCTGCCCCCGAGACCCGGGCAGGCTCGACACCCATTCGGCCTTCGATATCCACCTCATCTTCGGGGGATAGCTTGTATCCGTGGGCATCAAAGAACTTGATCCCGTTGTATTCGGGCGGATTGTGACTCGCGGAGATCACGATCCCCGCCAACGCACTCCGCGAACCCGATACTGCATGTGCCACGGCCGGGGTAGGCACGACGCCCATGTCCACCATGTGAATACCCATGGAGGTCAGTGCCGCGGCGATTGACCCGGCGAACATATCGCCCGATAGACGCGTATCGCGCCCGACGATCACCCGGGGATTCTCCGGCCCCTCGGTGTAGTCATCCTGCAAGAAGGCCATCGCCGCACGCACGAGATCGAAGGCAAGATCCGGGGTCAGCTCCACGTTTGCCACACCGCGAACCCCGTCCGTTCCAAACAATGTCGGTGCCATATATTCCTCCGTTCAATACCCCTCAGGGTTCAACAATCTGCAAAGTGATGGTGAGGAGTACCTCCTCGGGCTCCAGCCGTATTTCCCGGGCATCTACGTTTCCGGGAAGTGCGACCTGAGCCGTTACTTCGTATTCGAAGGAGTCGCCGACCTGGGGTCCTACGTCCTCTTGATCCGCGTCCGCTTCGTCGGCGGCTTCAACTTCGTCCTCTCCCACCTCCACCTCCTCCTCCTCGAGGAGGTCCTCCAAGCGCAACTCCGAGAGATCCACCGGCGACGTCACCAGGTGCGTCAGTTCCTCGACGGCACTTTCGGGTCCCGTCACCGTCGCTTTTTCGGGATTTGCCGTAATCCCCCTGATCACCAGCCCCTCTGGGGGGCTGCCGAATACCACCGGGCGGATGGGAATATCTTCGCTCACCTGGCTCGCTTCCATCGGAACCACGATATCGATCTGGCGCGGCGTCACCATCACACCCCGCACGGGTTCGCCATGCCTATCCACGGGGGTGCAAATCACCTGTTCCCGCAGATCCCGGTCCAGCCCATCGACATCCACCTGCGCGACCACCTGGTACACCTCCGCGATACGGCTTGCGGGTCCCTCGATCACGACCTGTGTAGGGTCCGCCGACGGTTCGGCCAGCTCTACCTCGGGTTCGCCGGACAGGCTCACGTGAACCGAGAAGACCTCCTCCACGGATGACTCCAGCGTAACGGTGACGGTTTGTGGCGTAACCTGCACAAGCTGCACGCCACGGGGAACGGATACGGTCACGAAATAGTTCAACGATCCCTCCTCGGCGCCCGCGAGGCTGACCGTAGCCAAGAAATCGTCCCGCGTTACATCCTGCATGATCTCCCGATCTCCCCGCAGGGTCACGTCGACCTCGGAGGGGCTCATTTCTGCGACGGACAGGTCCTCGGGTATGTCGCGCCAACCCAGCGGAATGCCCGTAAACGTCCGCTGCACTTCACGCGCACTTCCACCCGTAACCTGGACCCAAAGGACGAGCGCGATGAACACAGAAAGCGCGAGGATAAACCGGTCATTGAATAGAAGTCTACTCACCGTCGCCACCTCCCGACGTGCTGAGGTAGGAAAGAATGGACGACCGGTCGTTCGCCGACAGCAACTCGTATAGCATCTCCCGCACCGTTTCGTCATCGAGGTTTCGTACGAGCTTCCCGCTTCGAGCCAAGGATATGGCACCATTCTCCTCGGAGACAACGAGTACGACGGCATCGGTCTGTTCCGTGATGCCCAGCGCAGCCCGATGCCGGCCTCCCATTTTCGGGTCCACCTCGGACTCGGTCAGGGGCAAGAAGCAGGCGGCCGCCACCACGCGATTCCCCCGTATGATGACGGCGCCGTCGTGTAGCGGGGTATTTGGAATGAAGATGTTCACCAGGAATTCCGAGGATACCTGGCCATCGATGCGGATCCCGGTTTCCGCGACATCCTCCAGCCCGGTCTCGCGCTCGAGGACGATGAGGGCGCCAACCTTATTGCGCGACATGGTCTTGAGCGCCCGGCCGAGATCTCGGAGGAGTTGCTCGAGGTCGGGCCGTTCGAGCACGGCGATCCCGGGACCGAATAGGCGTCCACGCCCCA
>PUNF01000193.1 GCA_003552525.1 Clostridia bacterium
CCGGCATATCCTCGACCTCCCCGAGCAGGTCCACTGCCTCATCGGGCGAGACCCCCGCCTTACTGTCCTCTCCCGAGGTGTTGATCTGCAGGAGGACCGGCGTCAAAAGGCCCCGATCGCGACTCGATGCGTCGAGTGCCGCCGCCACCTCGACGTCGTGCACGGAATGGATGAGTGCGCAGGTTCCCACTAGCAGGCGTGCGCTACTCGGCTGCAACCGTCCCACGAAATGCCAACGCAGGCGCAATCCTATATCCTCCAATAGGGCATGTTTTTCGCGAAACTCCCGCGCACGATTCTCGCCAAAATCGGCAAACCCCGCGCGGGCAGCACGGGCGATCTCTGGGGCGCTGCGGCCCTTGGTGATGGCGACGAGCGTGATTCCTTGCGGATCTCGGCCCGCGCGTTCGCAGGCTTCGCAGATGCGTTCATGAATCTGCGTCCAGCGGGATCGAATCCCCGAATGATCGCACTGACCGGACATGATTGTTCACCCCTTCAAAGCATCAACCTCAAGGACATGATCTGCTGTCGGTCGCCGGCCCGCATTCCCCCCCCGACAAGGGGAGCAGCAGGGCCATGCACCGACCAGTTAAGCCATCCCGGCGATGGGAAAAGAAGTGTCTCGGGTTCCCGTGTGTTCCCGGGGCGCCTGTGATCATCCGAGCCCGTGGAACCCCCACCATCGCGAGGGCTTCGCGCGCCCCGCCCGCCAAATCGAGTCGGAGATGCCCGCGGCGGGCCGGGTACGCCACGTTCCGCCACCAGCTTTGCGCAGTCAGGCGACGGAGCACCGTCGTGTCGACTTCGTACACGTCATGTTCAATGGCCGGACCAAGGGCCACCCGGAGATCTTCGGGCCTGCTACCGTATCCTGTACCCATTGCCTCCACCGTGCGTTCGATCACCCCGTCGACTAGCCCTCTCCAGCCGACGTGCACGAGCGCGAAGATCCCGGTCACGTCGTCCAGCAGGTATACAGGCAGGCAATCGGCATGCATGGTGGCAAGACCGACATGGCATCCGGATCCGATGATCGCGTCGGCTTTCGGACCCGACAGCCAACCGTGCTCGCCCTCAGCGATATCATAATCTTCGACCGTGGCCACGGCATCACCGTGCACCTGTTGAACGGTCAGTATTACGCGCGGAGCCGACGTGGGCAATGATTCCAGGATTTTCTCGCGATTAACGGCGACGACAGACGCTCGGTCACCCACGCCATAGCTGATATTCCGCCCCCGATACGGATCGCTGCTGTGTCCCCCCTCGCGCGTGATAAACCGTGCCGAAAATCCGTATCGCGCCCATCCTGGGATATGCCAGTACCCCACCTGACCCTGCTTTTCGTATGTCCACCCCATCGCGGGGGTCACGAAACCATATGGGTGATCGCCATCGTCGGTAGGCCCCATCTCGAGAACCCTCGTTCGGTCATCCGCACACGCACGACCAGGCTCCTCATTCATCCTCAGAGGAACGTCTCCGCAGGAACGTCGGGATCTCGAGATCCTCGTCCTCTGTCGCAAACGGTTTGATCGTGAATTCGTCCAATTCGTCGCCATCCGATTCGAAGGTCCTGCCCGGACCAAATCCCGTCGCGATCACGGTGACCCGCATCTCATCTTCCAATCGTTCGTCGATTGCGGCACCAAAAATGATGTGGGCATCATTCTCCGCAACATCGCGGATCAGTTCCGCCGCTTCATTTACTTCCAACAGACCCATGGAACTGTCGCCGGTGATATTCAGCAGGACACCCTTGGCGCCGTCTATGGAGGTCTCCAGCAACGGACTCGAAATCGCGGCCCTGGCCGCCTCGGCGGCACGGCTCTCACCCGAGGCATTGCCAATTCCCATAAGCGCCGTTCCAGTTCCCATCATGATGGTGCGAACATCGGCAAAGTCGAGGTTAATGAGCCCGGGCACTGCGATCAGGTCCGAAATGCCCTGAACCCCCTGTCGGAGCACATCATCCGCGATGCTGAAAGCCTGTACGATAGAAGTCTTCTTCTCGACGATCTTCAACAGTCGGTCGTTGGGGATTGTGATGAGCGTGTCGATCGATTCACGCAGCCCATCGACGCCCGTCTCCGCCTGGCCACGACGTCGCTCTCCTTCGAAGGCGAAAGGCTTGGTGACCACGCCCACGGTCAAGGCACCAAGACCGCGGGATATCTCCGCGATGATCGGCGATGCACCCGTACCGGTTCCACCCCCCATCCCGGCCGTCACGAACACCATATCAGCACCCTGCAGGAGCGATTCAATATCGTCGGCACTTTCTTCGGCGGCCTTGCGGCCGATCTCGGGATCGGCGCCTGCACCCAACCCCTTGGTAATATTCTTGCCGATCTGCAACTTATGGTCCGCCTTGTTGGCTGACAAAGCCTGCGCGTCCGTATTCACGGCGATGAACTCCACGCCCCGGACTTTTGCCTCGATCATCCGGTTGACGGCATTATTCCCCCCACCGCCAACTCCGAGTACCTTAATTACGGCCAAATCGGGATTATCCATCTCAAGCTCGAGCAACGCTCCCAGGCCTCCTCACTGCAGATTTGTTCGTTCCATCGACAACGATTCCCTGCGGTACCCGTAACACGCGTGCTTCACGGGCATCTCCGCACGGGCCAGTCCGGTAACCGATAGTCGTCCACACAGTCTTCCGCCGGCAAACCGATTCCCGCATTTACGATACGATCGAGAGCGCGTAGCAGGTCCTCACGGGCGCCAGGGAGCCACAACTCGCCCCCTTCCGCCGTCACAACCACCGGACCCACGTTCCCGCGGCGGATTTCGGCTACTTCATCCCCGAGATGCTCGAGGGTGACGGCGACGACCAGGGAATGGCAGTCAGGGTCCAGTGCGGCTTCCCCGAGCGCAATCGACTCCAGCGGATACCCCGAAATCAGGGGTAGTGCTCCGCCCGGCCAACTGTCTTCCACGCTGATCACTCTACCGTGTTCGTCCAAACGGGCAAACACACCTCCCCGAAGGACGATGGCAACGGGCTCACGCTCCACCACCGCGATTCGCAGCTCCCCGGGAAGAACCCGTTCGATGGATGCCTCTTCCACCCTGGGATCTCGTTCGATCTGCCGCGCAATCTCGCCGAGGCTGAGCGCGTACAGGTGAACCCCACCGGTGAGATCCAGTATCTCGCGAATTTCCTCGGCATCGATCAGCCGCAATCCTTCAACCGTTACCGTTTCCAGGTGCAATGCCGGTGCCCGGAGGAAGGAATATGTACCCCCCGCCACCAGCAACACGACTAGAAAGAGAACTCGGCCGACCCTCAACTACAGGGCACCTCCCCCGATTCGTGCGACTCCCGCGTTCATCTATGCACGCCCGGCTTCCGTCGCCCCGGGATCAAGCATCTGTCTCATCGAAACCCCATAGGCGAACCTCGGGGACGAGTTCAATGCCGAAGGACTGCCAGACGGCCGTTCTGACCTCGTCGATCAATCTTCGCACATCGTCGGCGCTGGCGGTACCCGCGTTGACGATGAAATTTGCGTGCATCGGCGATATCAAGGCATCCCCTCGCCGGACACCCTTGAGGCCGGCTTGCTCGATGAGACTTCCCGCGGAATACCCGTCCGGGTTGCGGAAAACGCTACCGGCGGAACGGTCGCGCCACGGGTGACGGGCCTCGCGAACCTCGAGACGCTCACGCATGATGCGCGCGATCTCTTCACGACAACCCCGGGAAAGGCCCAATTCTGCAGCGAGGATCACGGGCGCATCCGGCGCCAGGAACACGGATGACCGGTACCCGAATCCACACTCGTCAGCGAAGATGTACCGCGGCGATAGGGCCCCCCGATCGAACGCCAATACCCGTCGCACGTGTCCTCCAATTGTACAATCGTAAACCCCTGCATTCATGGCCACTGCACCGCCCACGCTCGCGGGGATACCCGCGAGTCGCTCGATACCCTGCAATCCATGGGTTAAGCAGAATCGTAGCACCTCGCGCAGCGAGGTGCCCGCCTGTACCATCAACCGAACATCTTCTCCTCCGCCCAATCGCAACAGGTTGAGGGCCGGGGGTGTCTTGAGGACGACGCCGCGCACCCCGTCATCGTGGACGAGGAGGTTGCTGCCACACCCGAGCACATGACAGGATACGCTGCGTGCACCCACATATTGCATCGTCGCGACTGCTTCACGGAGGTTGGTGGGACACACCATGACGTCGGCCGGGCCTCCGATCGCCAGCGTGGTATGCGCGGAAAGGAATTCCTCCTCACGGATGCCATTCGGCGCAATTCTCTGGAGGTCGCGAACCATTGCGGCAACGCCCATCATCCACCACTCCCCCGCGAGCTCGAAAGCAGACCTTCTATATCGTCCACCATGCGATCGACCGCCGTGGGGTCCCCCAGGGCCGCGCTCTCTTTGGCCATCCTTCGCAAATCAGCCGGGTTCGCGAGCAACCCATCCACCACGTCACCGAGTGCCTTTCCGCTCAGCGCAGCATCGTCTATTACGATCGCCGCTCCAGCCTTCTCCAGGGCACGCGCATTCGCCATCTGATGATCATGCGCGACATTGGGCGAGGGCACGATCACCATGGGAACGCCCACCGTCGTGGCCTCTGCCAAGGTCATCGCACCCGCCCGACAAATCAAAAGGTCAGCGGCGGCCATGGCACCGGGCATATCGTCGATGTACTCCACCACCTGGGCGCGCCCGGGCACCGCACCGATGTGTGCGACCACATTGGAATGGTATCGCTTCCCGGTGCCGTATAGGATGCGCAAATGGGGATGAACCCCCGTAGCATATCGCAACCAATCTGCCGCCGCTTCGTTCATTCGGGCGGCTCCGCCACTGCCACTCATCACAACGACGAAGACATCGCCGGATCCTATACCGTGCGCTTCGCGCGCCAATGCACGGTCGACGCGAAGGAACTCTTTGCGCACGGGGTTGCCCGCCACGATCGCTCGCTTGTACGCCCGGGTGGGGAAACCACCCAGCGCATCTTCGGAAGGCACGAATACCCGGTGCGCCCGACGGCTCAGCACCCGGTTGGTCGCACCGGGCACCGTGTTCTGCTCCTGGATAACCGTGGGAATACCGAGCAACTGGGCGGCCAAGACCACGTGAAAGGACACGTATCCACCGGTGCCCACCACGATGTCCGGGCGAAAATCGCGGAGCACGCGAATGGCACGGACCAGGGATTTCGCCATGCCCAGACCCGCCACCATCTTCTTACCGATAGGCTGCCCAATGATGCCCGACACGTCCAGGGCAACGAAGGACAACCCCGAACGTGGGACGATACGGGTCTCTAGACCGCGCTGCGCCCCTACGTAAAGAATCCCCGCGTGCGGGTGGCGAAGACGGAATTCACCGGCGATCGCCAGGGCGGGATAGATGTGACCGCCGGTTCCCCCACCCGTGACCAAAAGCCGCATGGTATCCGGGCTCCCGGTGTCTATCCGCACCCTCTCCTCGTTCACGTGGAATTGCCCCCTGCTCGTACCGAGTATCGAGAAATGTTTAGCAGTATACCTGCACTCATCATGGTTACCATCAGTGAAGACCCCCCGTAGCTGATGAAGGGCAGCGGGATACCGGTGATGGGCATGACCGACGTGACCACCCCGATATTGATTACGGCCTGCAGGACGATCATGACGGTGATTCCCGAGGCCAGCAATCCCCCGAACGTATCAGGTGCACAGGCCGCAATCGTCAAACCACGCCAGAGAACGACCCCAAACAGCACCAGGATAAGCGTTGCACCCAGAAAACCCAGTTCCTCCCCCAATATAGCGAAAATGAAGTCCGTATGCTGCTCCGGAAGGTAAAGGAATTTTTGGTGACTCCCCCCGAGGCCGACGCCCAACAGGCGGCCGGCGCCGAGGGCATAGAGACTTTGGATAATGTGGAAACCCGACTCCATGGGGTCTGCCCACGGATCCAAGAAAGCGAGGAAGCGACGCATACGATAGGGTTCCGAGGCGATCAGGTGCCAGACAGCCGGGGCACTCATCACCAGCATGCCGAACAAATGGGAAACCCTTGCCCCGCCAACGTAAAGCATGATGAAGGATGTCCCCGCGACCGTGATGGCCGTGCCGAGGTCCGGCTGGGACAAGATCATTGCGGTCGCCCCTCCCACGACCAGCACGGCGGGCCATACGCCCGCCCAAAAGGAACGCATCTTGGCCGGGGCGCGGCACATCCCGTGGGCGAGGAATACTACCAGGCAAAGCTTCACCAATTCGGCCGGGGAGACAGAAAACGAACCGATCATGATTGCGCGCTGCGATCCTCGGGCCAACACCCCTATCCCGGGAACCAAGCTTAAGGCCAGAAGACCCATTCCGGTGGTGAGAATGATCCGTGCGTAGCGCCGGTAGATCCGATAGTCGAGACGCTGGGTGACGCCCATGGCCAACAAACCGAGGGCCGCCCACAGCGCCTGCCTGCGAAAGAAGTACAGGCTGTCATCGAATCGAACCCGGGCGGAATAACTGCTAGAAGAAAACACCATGACGAGGCCCAGGGCAACGAGTGCCAGCACGGCGGCGAAGAGGATCATATCCGGCGCCTTCCCTTTCGTCGGGCTTCGCTCGAAC
The DNA here is from genome assembly GCA_003552525.1 of Clostridia bacterium. GTDB lineage: Bacteria > Bacillota > Sulfobacillia > SLMV01 > SLMV01 > CSSED11-154. Next base: position 6,606 of record PUNF01000193.1, read on the forward strand.
CGCTGATTCACAAAAGCATACCCCCCAAGCCCCATACGGCCGCGAGCACGCATAGCCCCTGCAGGCCCCAAAGGCATAGTACAACAGTCATTTCGTTCAGGCCACAGAGCTCCAGATGATGGTGCAGCGGGCTCATGCGAAGAAGTCGCTTTCCCCCGGTACGATGGAAGTACCCGACCTGCACAATCACCGACAGTGTCTCGACGACAAAAAGCCCCCCGGCGAAAAGCAACAACAGTTCCGTGCCGGTCGCCATCGCCAGGCCCGCCAGCGCACCCCCGAGCGCAAGGGAACCCGTGTCGCCCATGAATATCCTAGCGGGGTGGAAATTGTGCCATAAGAACCCGACACAGGCCCCAAGGAGAATGATACCCAGGACGCCGATCTCTAGGGCTCCGAGGGAAAATGCCGCGAAAACGAACACGGGAACTGCGAGCGCCACGGCTCCCGTCGCCAATCCATCGAGGCCATCGGTTAAGTTCACGGCATTGGTGGTGGCCGCCATCAGGAGAGCACCAAATAGGGGATACGCGACCCCGAGATCCCACGCGAAAAGCCCTCGAGGCGCGATGAGTACGGTTCCCTGCCCCAATCCATACGCCAGGTACGCGCCCAGTGAGCCGCCAACCACCAGTTGCGCCAAAAGCTTCGTGCGCCGCTTTCGGTGATCGCCGGGAGGTGAAAGAGTGATCGACGGCATCCTGGCGGCGCGGGGAGATACGGCGGGATTGGCAGCAGTATTTTTGGTCGTGACTGCTTCCACGGTATTGC
>PUNF01000151.1 GCA_003552525.1 Clostridia bacterium
ATAGCCTCGGACTGGGGATGAATGCCCAGGCGACCTTGATCACCCGCGGTCTCGCGGAATTGACACGATTGGGGGCGAGCCTCGGCGCACATCCCCTCACGTTCGCCGGGCTATCCGGACTTGGGGACCTGGTCCTCACGTGCACAAGCGACCTCAGCCGAAACCGAAGGGCGGGATTGGCCCTGGGAGCAGGAACAACCCCGGAGGATATTCGCACGAGCAAGACGACGGTGGAGGGTATACGCGCCACGTGGGCGGCACGGGACCTAGCCACGCGGTGTGCCGTCGATATGCCGATCGTGCAATCCCTGTTCGGGATACTCTACGAGGGAAAGAATCCCGAGGAGACAGTGGAAGAGTTGATGGAGCGGCAAGCGCGAACCGAACGAGATCGTAACTACGAGCTCGGCATCGAAGATTTCCTGCGGCGTCAGCCTGAATAGTGGGCTTGGTGCACGCGCGCCGTTAGGATGCCCTGGCGTGCGGTTGTGAAAGCGCCGCACCCAACTGTCGAGCAAGCCACGTCCGAAGCGGAGGTGACTCCCCTGGGATATCCGAGCCTTCTTTTTCCCGCAGATCACGCTGGTGACCACACATCTCACGCAGACCATGCGTGTATGGTGGATCTCAACCTCGACCAGGTCATCGACGGAATTCTCCGCGGTCGCCGGGGGTGGGGATTGCGCAGCCTTTATCTCGCTGCACCGGAGTCTTCTGAGGTCGTGGCATATCGGCAAGCGGTCTTTTCGGATCTCGAAGATCACGGGCTTCATTCGGGTGTGCGCGATTTCGCGGGCTCGATGGATCGCGTGCGGCGGTACCTTCATCTGTCGTCCCGGGTGGAATCGGGATTCCACCGCTGGGGTTGGTTGCTTCACGCTGCGCTGCAATATTGCGATGCAGTGGATGCCCTGCAGGGGGAACTCGCGAAAGCCGCCCCCGATTCTCCGGCGTTGTCGGCGGCACGGAAATGGCTTCGGGCGTACACCTCTTCTTCCGCCTACACGACACTGTTGGCGGAAACCCGCCGGGTGGCATCCCTCATGGCAACGGTGGAATTCGTCATGGACATTCGCGGGAGAGAGGTTGAGATTCGAAGATTGGGCGATGAACCCGACTACGGAGAGTGCGTTTGCAGCGCCTTCGAGGATCTTCGCCGCGATGCGCGACGTTCTTTCGTCTCTCGTCGCCCCACTGAATATGGGCTCAGCTACCTGGAAATCCAGCTGGCGGAGTGCATCGAGAAACTCTACCCCGGGGAAATCGCCTCCCTGGCCGATTTTGCCCGTAAGCACGCGGATTTTGTCGACGAGGGTGTCGTTCAACTGGACCGCGAGTTCCAGTTCTACATGGCCTACCTAGATTACATTCGACCCCTGCAGGAGGCGGGCCACGCGTTTTGCTATCCGGCGATTTCGCCTTCGGGTAGCCCGCTCCATGCGCGGGGCACCTTCGATCTTCTCTTGGCCAAGAAACTACATCGGGAGGGTTCTCAAGTCGTCCCGAACGACTTTTCGGTAGATGCGGGAGAACGTATCTTGGTGATTACGGGGGCCAACCAGGGAGGAAAGACGACGTTCGCCCGGATGATTGGCCAGATTCACTACCTCGCGGCCCTTGGATGTCCCGTGCCGGGAGAAGAGGCCAGGCTGATGCTTTTTGATAAGATTCTCACCCATTTCGAGAGGGAGGAGCGCATCGAGGATCTCCGCGGGAAGATGGAAGATGATCTGCTTCGCATCGATGCCATCCTCCGTCAAACGACACCGCGAACCATCGTGATCATGAACGAGATGTTTACCTCCGCGACGTTGACGGATGAACGCCTGTTGGGTGAGAGCATCTTGCGCCGGATCGATGCGATCGGCTGCATCGGTGTTTGTGTCACGTTCATCGAGGAGCTGGCCGAAGTGGGGGACTCCGTGGTGAGCTTCGTCGCCGAAGTTTCCACCGAGGATCCCACGATCAGGACCTACAGGATTCGCAAGCGCCACCCGGATGGGCGGGCTTACGCTTTATCGATCGCCAAAAAGTATCGGTTGACGCGCCGACAGATCAGGGGAAGGCTCCGATGAGATACCCGAGGTTGATCTATCCCGACAGGGTATTCGAACCACAGGATGAACGATCCGATGACACCGAACTCGCCAAAGACCTCGAGCTCAAGACACTCTTGGATTGCATGGCGGATGGAGATGCGCTGGTGCGGCAGGTTTCCCGCCAACTGTTGCTCGAGATGCAGACGAGTCGGGAAACCATTGCCTACCGTAACGGTGTGCTATCGGATTGTCTTGCCCACCCGGAGATGGTCCGGGACCTCTACAGTCTGGCAGAAGAGGCCCTGGGCGTGGGTAAGCGCTACCCCATGGGTATACTCAGTCTTTCGACGGCGCCCTCGGTGCTGGGTAATGCTGTCAATTTGCTCGGGGGCCTCCTACCCAGGATGGAACGGCTCAAGGGACTGGCCGAAGAATACGGTGATCATTGCGCATCCGACGGCCTCGGGGACTTCTTCGCCATGATCCTCCGGGAGTTTCCGAAGGAGCATTTGGATGCGCTTCGTTGCCACATCGACACCCTGGGCACGCAGGCGGGCTTTTATATCAGCGCCGGGCTGGGACCAGGCAATGTGCCAACCGGCCATACCCTTCGGCTGCGGATGCACCGGAGACGGTCACGCCTCGAGCGGTTACTGGCCGATTTTGCGAATCGGTTGCTGGGTCGACCGCCGGATTCGTTCACGCTTCACGTGCACTATCGCGATGAAGCGAGCAATGTGGCACTCGATGAATTCAAGCATCGTGGCCTGAGATCGGTAGCCAACGTATTGGCGCAATCGGGGGATGCATTGCTCGGCCTCTTCGAATCCCTCCGCCGCGAACTCTCCTTCTACCTCGGGTGCATGAATCTACATCGCGCCCTAAGCGAATTGGATATGCCCGTCGCCTTTCCCGAACCCGTCGGGATGAGGAAACCGGTCCTCCGCGCGAGGGAGCTGTACGATCCATGCCTAGCGATTACCCGCGGGGGCGAAGTGGTTGGCAATGACCTCCAGGCAGACGGAAAGCGCCTCCTGGTGATCACGGGAGCCAACCAGGGTGGGAAGACGACGTTCCTGCGCGCAATCGGCCTGGCGGGGTTGATGATGCAGGCCGGCATGTTTGTGGCGGCCAAGGCTTTTCGCGCGAGCTGCAGTCGTCGCTTTCACTCGCACTTTCGGCGTCGCGAGGATCCGGACATGGAAGCCGGCAAGTTAGAAGAGGAATTGCGCCGGATGAATACCATCGTGGAGAACCTGGAACCGGAATCGACGGTCCTGCTCAATGAATCCTTCGCCGCGACCAACGAGCGTGAGGGCTCTGAGATCGCAGAACAGGTGGTTACCGGTTTACTCGAAGCCGGTGTAAGGGTCGTCTATGTCACACATCTTCACGAGTTTGCCGATGGATTCTATCGTCTGGGATGCGGGGATTTCCTGTTCTTGCGGGCCGAGCGAAGAAGCGATGGCCGGCGCACTTTTCGCGTGGTCTCGGGGCGTCCCGAGGAAACGAGCTTCGGCCGGGACCTGCACGACCGCATCTTCTCTTCACCCGACGGCGTGAACTAGTTTCCTATCCCCGGGGTGTCGGACCTGGCCTGGTCCCTCGGCTCCCCTTCATCTCCCACGAATGCCCGCATTGTGCGAAGATCGCCATTCGGGTTGGCGCATGGGTTTCCCCCGTGATGTAGCGGTGACGGAGACCGTTAGTTGGCATGCCGGCCTTCTCGTGCGCTGATGGCCATGCTTCCCATTCGAAGGACAGACCCGCTTTTTCGGATCAGCCGGGGACAGTCCTTACAACTGTGGAGTCGGCGGTCGGGGAAGCGGACGCGTGAACGCGCTGTGGGAGAGCGTGCGCGCAGGGATCACAACTTATCGTATAGAATGGGACCGCGAGTATCTTTGGGGGCCGGTGAACCGGTCACGGGGATCAAGGAAAGGGGTATCGAGGTGCGTTACAAGGGTTTGGTCGTATGGTTGATCGTGGGGTTGGCGGTGGTGTCGGTCGCGTTGGCCTTCTATTCGAGCCAGCAAGAGCATGCACGGCGCCTGGAGGAAGAACGCGTTGTCATCATTCGCCTCAGCGGAGGGATCTCCGAAGGTACCTCGCCGCTGTTCGCCGGTGGCGGCATCACGCCAGAGGGCGTGCGTCGCCAGCTGGACACGGTACGCGAAGATCCGAGCATCGATGCCGTGGTCTTGCGCATCGATTCCTCCGGGGGATCGGTGGCTGCCTCGCAGGAGATCTCTGCGATGATCAGCGAGTTTCCACTTCCCGTGGTGGTTTCGATGGGAGATATGGCCGTTTCCGGTGGATACTACATCGCGGCGGCATCGGAGGGAATCGTCGCGCAGCCGGGGACGATGACCGGATCTATCGGCGTGATCCTGCAGGCGATGAATCTCGATGGATTGTATGACAAGCTGGGCATTGAGGTCGAGGTGATCACCTCCGGGGAACATAAGGATCTCATGCAACGCCGCCTGGACGAGGAAGATCGCCGCCTCCTGCAAGATCTTTCGGACGAGGCCTATGATCAGTTCGTGGCGCATGTCGCAGAAGGCCGCGATATGTCGCGCGAAGAGGTTCTCGACGTCGCGACGGGGGAGATCTTCTTTGGGAGCCAGGCGTATGCGCTGGGGCTTGTCGATCGACTCGGCGGAGAACCCGAGGCGATCGAACTGGCTGGCGAGCGCGCCGGATTACAGAATCCGGTACGATACGAACTGCCCCCGCCTTCACCGTGGCAGAGGCTCCAGTGGTTCGGCATCGATGCGACGCACCTATTGCGGGCGATATCCCAGCCCGATGAGCTGCACATCCTGAACCAACTCGATCGATTCCTGTACCCGCGCATCAAGTACTAATCCCGCGAAGGAGCGTGCCGTCTATGGAAGGTATCATCCAGATGCTATACGGGGTACTCGCGTCTCCTGTTCCGACCTTTCGGCGGGTCGCGAAGGAGGCGCCAGTGGGGGTCGCGATCGTGATCCTGGTGTTGTCCTCTCTCGTCAGTGCAATGTCGAGCGCCACGGACGCGCCGTGGTCGTACGCGGGCATGGGGATGGCAGATGCGTTTCTGATGCAGTTTGGAACCCGCATTCTCGTCGCCCTGGTCGGAATCGCCTTGGTGTACCTGGCCTCGGGGCTCTTCGGGGGGACGGGCCGGTTTGCCGCGGTATTCTCGGCGATCGCTTTCGCCCAGTTTCCCGGGCTCCTCAACGGACCGATCGGCCTATTGGATATGGTGGGCGTCTCCAGGCTGGTGGGGCTGTTGTCGTTTGGTATCGGTGCATGGACCCTGGTGTTGAGTGTACTCGCACTGCGCGAAAGCCGGGGCCTGACCACCGGCAAGAGTGTTCTGAGCTACTTCCTGGCGATGGTGGTCATTGCGGCGATTTCGGCGGCGATATTCTTGTCGACGGCGATCATGGTCGTCCGCTAGCTGCACTGGCGTCGCCTGCGGCTCGGAGTATGAGTGAAGTTTTTGTGGGGCGTTGAGGCAGGAATGGATAGAGCGAGAAGCGTGCCCCCGAGTGTAATGCCGATCAGTGAACGACACGAAAGGGGTGCGACATCTCGCCACTATGGAATCCACTCTAGAGTCTGGTGATAGATCCTTCAATAGCACACACGCTTTCTTTGACAGCGTTGTATTCCGGGGGGTATAATTGTTCAGCATACGCATAATGGAAAACCCGATGAGGGAGACGCGCCACTTCGGTGCATCAGCGACAGAGAGGGGATTGAAGGGCTGGAAGATCCCCGCTGGGGCCGGAGAGGGTACCACTCCCGAGGGCTGGCGAAGAGTCCGCCGGTAGTCCGCCGTTATCGGACGTCGAGCAGGGTCCACGGCTTTGGATGCGTGGGCCAAAGAAGGTGGAACCGCGAACGAACCTCGTCCTTCTCGGGCGAGGTCTTTTTGTGTTTGAAAGGGGGCCCCAAGGCGATGGAGGAGATCAATGTAATTCTTCCCGACGGATCGGTCAAGAAGGTGCCGGCGGGAACGACCGTGGAGGAGTTGGCCCGTAGTATAGGGCCTGGCCTGGCGCGGGATGCTGTAGCTGCTCGTTTCGACGGCCGCCTGATCGGGTTGAATGAACCACTCAACCACGGTGGGCACATTACCATCCTTACCTTCGATGATCCCGAGGGTCGAGAAGTCTACCGGCATAGCGCTGCCCATGTGATGGCCTCAGCCGTGAAGAGACTTTACCCCGATGCCCGGCTGGGTATCGGCCCGGCGATAGAAGATGGGTTCTACTACGACTTCGAGATCGACGAACCGCTCACGCCCGATCACCTGGAGCGGATCGAGGAAACCATGCGGGAAATTGTCGAAGAGGATATACCCTTCGAGTGCATGCCGTTGGAGCAGGATGAAGCCCTGGACCTCTTTGCCGAGCTGGACGAACAGTATAAGCAGGAGCTCATTCGCGAGATGGAGGAGCAGGGTGTGACCGCCTATAGGCACGGCGAGTTCGTGGATCTTTGCCGTGGTCCGCACCTGCCGAGTACGGGTCGTTTGCGTGCATTCAAATTACTGAGTGTTGCCGGCGCCTACTGGAGGGGCGACGAGGGCCGTCCGCAGCTGCAGCGCATATATGGCACGGCGTTCGATAGCCAGGCGGCGCTGGATGCGCACCTCGAGCGATTGGAGCAGGCACGCAAGCGGGATCATCGCCGAGTCGGGAAGACCCTCGACCTGTACAGTATCCACGAAGAGGGTGGACCGGGACTCATTTACTGGCATCCCAAGGGCTCGGTCGTCCGGGGAGAAATCGAGGACTTCTGGCGTGTTGCGCACCGGGATCGCGGCTATGACATCGTGTATAGTCCGCATATTGCCAAAAAGGATCTGTGGGCCACCAGCGGCCATCTTGATACGTTCCAGGACAGCATGTTCGGCGCGATGGAAGTCGACGGGGTGGAATACATCCTCAAGCCGATGAACTGTCCCTTCCACATCCTGATGTACAAGGAGTCCACGCGCAGTTATCGTGATCTCCCGATGCGCTGGGCAGAGATGGGGACGGTGTATCGTTACGAGCGGTCTGGTGCGCTGCATGGTTTGCTGCGCGTCCGGGGGTTTACGCAGGATGATGCCCACATATTCTGTCGACCGGACCAGGTCGAGGACGAGGTCATCGAAGTCGTCCGCCTCGCCCAGTACATGCTGAGCGTTTTTGGCTATACCGATTACGAGATCGTGCTGAGTGTCCACGATGAGCTCCAGCCGGACAAGTACATCGGGACGCCCGAAACCTGGCAGGAGGCGGAAGCGAAACTGGCACGCTCGTTGGATCGCATGGGTCTTGCGTACGAAACCGATGTGGGAGAAGCCAAGTTTTACGGGCCGGCCATCGACATCAAGATGCTCGACGCCCTCGGAAGGGCGTGGCAGGGCCCCACGATCCAGTTGGACTTCAACCTGCCCGAGCGATTCGATCTCGAATATGCCGGGGAGGATGGACAGATCCATCGGCCGGTGATGATTCATCGGACGGTGCTCGGTTCAATGGAGCGATTCTTCGGTGGACTCATCGAGCATTATGGTGGGGCCTTCCCGACCTGGCTCGCACCCGTACAGGTCGTGGTCATCCCGATCACCGACGACCACCTGGAGTACGCACGGGACATCCAGCGCGATTATCGCGCCCACGGGATCCGGGTCGAGGTCGATGACCGCAACGAAAAGGTCGGTTACAAGATCCGCAATGCAGAGGTGGAGAAGGTGCCCCATATGCTGGTCGTGGGGGACCGGGAGGTGGAAGCGGAGACGGTGTCCGTGCGCAGCCGCGGTCATGGCGAGCGGGGCAACATGGATTACCGGGATTTCCAGAGTGAGGTTCTCGAGGAGATCGAAAACCGCACCGGGTAATCGTTGCAGCCTGGCTTTACCGTCGGGTGGTGGGGTGCTATACTCAACAATGTCGAGTCAATATAGATCCAAGTAGGAGCATCCGTTCCTCGCCTGCCGGCGCGCTTTGTCGTAGTTTGCAGGCCACTCACGAGCCGATGATACCGTACGTATGGTGTACGGTGCTGTGGGATAGGGTAATCTTGGGGCGGATGCAACGGGCATCCGCCCCGTATTTTTTCCATCACTTCAGGGGGTGACAGATTATAAGCCAGGAGCTTCGCGTAAACGAGCAGATTCGCGCCCGGACAGTCCGTCTCATCGATAAGGACGGGAACCAGGTCGGTGTTGTAGATACTTCCGATGCCATTGAAGCGGCCTACCAGGAAGACCTGGACCTCGTTGAGGTCGCGCCCTCGGCGAAACCGCCAGTATGCCGGATCATGGATTACGGCAAGTACAAGTACGAACAGGCGAAGAGCCGACGGGAAGCACGCAAGCGCCAGAAAACGATGCAGGTCAAAGAAGTGAAGATGCGGCCCAAGATCGAAGAACACGATTTCAACGTGAAAAAGCGTAACGCCATCCGCTTTCTTGAGGATGGCGACAAGGTGAAGGTCACCATCATGTTCCGTGGTAGGGAGATCGTCCACTCCTCATTGGGGCATAAGCTTCTCGAGAAATTGGCACGGGAAGTGCACGAGATTTCCGTGGTAGAGCGCACCCCAAAGCTCGAGGGCCACAATATGGTCATGGTGTTGGCCCCGAAACGCGCAACCGGGGAGGGAGAAAACAATGCCTAAGATGAAAACGCACAAGGGTGCTGCAAAGCGGTTCAAGCGGACCGCTAGCGGTAAGTTCAAGCGCCGCCGTGCGTGGTATAGCCACTACCGGACGCATAAGCCCGCCCATGCCAAGCGCAAGGGGCGGCAGGCGACCATGGTGTCAAAGTCCGATCAGAAGCGCGTCGAAAAAATGCTGGGATAACGGCCGGTCCAAGAGTGGATTCTGGTCGTACCGGGAGGTTATATTGTCATGCCAAGAGTAACCGGTGGGAGCAGTAAGCGAGCCCGCCACAAGAAGATACTGAAACTTGCACGTGGATACCGCGGCGCCGGGGGGCGGTTGTTTCGACCCGCCAACGAGCGCGTGCTCAAGGCGCTGGCCTATTCCTATAGAGATCGCAAGCAGCGCAAGCGGAACTTCCGTCGCCTGTGGATCACCCGCATCAACGCGGCTGCGCGTGCCCATGGCATGTCGTACAGTCGCCTGATGGGCGGGCTCAAGAATGCCGGCATCGCCCTGAATCGCAAGATGCTCGCCGACATGGCCGTCCGGGATTCAGAAGCATTTGGTGCCCTGGTCGAGGAGGCCCGTAGTCATCTTTAGGCCGGATGCAGGCTATGATGAGATGCCATGTGAAGAGCCCGTGACGAGTACCCGGAACCAGCACGCGGTGCGGATGCGCAAGCTCGCGCAGAAGAAACACCGCGTGCGCGAGGGATTGACTCTGATCGAGGGTGCACGGGTGCTGAGAGCCGCTCTCGATGCAGGTACCCATATCGCCTCTATGCTGGTCGACGAAGATTTTATGGCCAGTGAAGACAACGCCGCACTCGTGCGCCGGGCGGCCGAACGGGGGGCCCGCATTATTCCTGCCGATCCGGCCGTCATCGAATCAGTCGGTTCGGTGGCGACGTCGCAGGGATTCGTCGCCGCTGCCCGTCTCCCGAGCACCCGCCTGGGCGATGTCATGGAGGCGGCTTCACTGGCGGAGAGTCGCGGGCGGAGTCTCGTGCTGATCGCAGACAGGATATCTGATCCCGGGAACCTCGGAAACCTCATACGCACGGCGTCGGCACTCGGTTGCGCGGGGTACGCTACCACCACCGGGACCGTGGACGCCTTTTCGCCACGGGTCATCCGTGCATCTGCCGGGACGGTGTTTGCCGCCCCCGGGGTGGAGGCAGTCCCGACCGATGTTCTTTTGGATGAACTGCGGCAAAGGGGGTATCTGCTGGTGGCCTCCGCGCCCGACGGCGATCAACCCCTCGATCGTTTTGCCCCCCCTTCTCGTATTGCCTTACTCGTCGGGGAGGAAGGCGCTGGGCTGGCCTCGGACATGCTGCGTGCCGCCGATGTTACCCTTCGCATCCCGATGATCGCGGGCGCTGAGTCACTCAACGTGGGCTCTGCCGCGGCGATCTTTCTTTATGCATTCAGTCCCCTCCGCGATGCACAATAGGAAATACCATCGAAAATGGTGACGGCCGAGGCCGAGGGCCGGCGCGGGGCTCGAGGTTGCGCGCTTGCTCCGGAGGGAAGTGCCTCTGTCGAGATAATCGAGCGCGCCAATTTCGCCGGGAGGGGCCGCGTAACGGGTCGTCATTTGACCGGGGTGCGCGGGGGTGCTATAATCCCGCACATAGGAAAGGACGTGAGCGGGTGCTCGTCCCGGAGACGTACTGGCGTATCTTCGAGATGACCGGATGGGTAGAAGCGTACCTGATGTACCGGGTCCTCGTGCGCCGCGCTCACCAATAGACTGTGCCAACAAGGCAATGAAAGGGTCTAGTAACCTGGAGGGTAACCGTCCCTAGAGAGGGGATACACCGCTGAAAGATCCCCCGGTCCTCCAGTCGAAATTCGCCCCGGAGCTGCGGTTCGAACCCCTCGAGGCAGTAGATGCCGCCGGCCTGCGCCGTTATCGCAACCCGCTGTGGAAAGTGGCCGCCATCGGGCGGCAAGCAGGGTGGTACCGCGAGCATGCTCTCGCCCCTGGGGCGGGAGTTTTTTTGTGTCGATGAACAGGAGGAGAACAGTGGATCCCAAAGGCGAGATCAGCGAAATCAGGGAGCGTGCATTGTCCGAGATCGCCTCCGCACAAGACGAGGAGGAGATCGAATCCTTAAGGATCGCCTATCTCGGTCGCGAGGGGCGTCTCACGATGATTCTGCGCAGTATCGGTGGGCTACCTGAGAACCGTCGTGCCGAGGTGGGTAAGGAAGCCAACGCCGCCAAGAAGGCGATCGAGGATGCACTAAAAGATGCGCAGGAGGCCCTCGCACAACAGCCACGGAAGCCGTCGCTCGACGTTACCGCGCCCGGCGTCCCGGTGAACCTGGGCACGCGACATCCGCTACGCTTGGTGCTCGACGAGGTGCTCGATATCTTTGTAGCCATGGGCTATTCTATCGCCGAGGGACCCGAGGTCGAAGAGGAATGGTACAATTTCACGGGACTCAACATTCCCGAGGATCATCCGGCCCGCGACATGCAAGACTCGTACTACGTGGGCCAAGACCTGGTTTTGCGCAGCCAGACTTCTCCCATACAATTGCGATATATGCAGACACACGCGCCCCGGTTACCGGTGCGGATCGTGGGTCCAGGGCGGACGTATCGCAGGGACACAGAGGATCCCAGTCACAGCCCCGTCTTCCACCAGTGCGAAGCGCTACTGGTGGATAAAGGCGTACACATGGGGAACCTGCGAGGAACCCTCACGGAGTTCGCGCGCAGGTTGTTCGGGGACGCCGTGAACGTGCGCTTTCGGCCCAGCTACTTCCCATTTACAGAACCCTCCGCGGAGGTCGACGTCACCTGCACGAATTGTTGGGAGCGGGGTTGCTCCACCTGCGGGGGGCAGGGATTTATGGAAATCCTGGGCGCGGGAATGGTGCATCCCCGGGTGCTGGAAAACGGGGGCTATTCCCCGGATGATGTTTCAGGGTTCGCTTTTGGTATGGGTATAGAGCGGCTGGCAATGATCAAGTTTGGAATCAGTGATCTGCGCTCTTTGTACCGAAACGACTTGCGATTTCTCAGGCAGTTCGGAGGTCGATTGAGATGAAGGCGTCCTACCGTTGGATCCAACGCGTATCCCCCACGGACCAGTCCGCAGAAGAACTGGCCCGGACGCTGACGTTCCTTGGGTTAAATGTCGAGAGCGTGACCGCACTGGCCGAAGTGGTACCCGATGGAACGGTCATGGCGGAGATACTCGAAGTCGAGGATGGGGGAGAGGGCCCACCGGTATGTCGCATCGATGCCGGGGATGGGCCGGTGACGGTCGTCAGCCGGGCCCCGAATGCGCGTCCCGGCGTCTTCGTCCCGTATGTCCCACCGGGAAGTACGATGCCGGATGGGGCACGGGTCGAATCGCGGGATTTCGGGAATGTGACGTCGGCCGGTATCCTCTGCTCCGCCGGTGAACTCGGGATTCCTGGGGGCCCCACCGAGTACCTGCTCGAGGTACCCGTGGCCAACCCCGGGGCGGATGCCGTGGAAACACTCGGCCTCGACGACTGGATCCTCGACTTTGACCTGACACCCAATTACGCGACCCATTGCCAAAGTATCGTGGGGATCGCGCGGGAGGCCAATGCGAAGTTGGGATCCGGGTTGCATTGGCCCACCCCCGAATCCGTCGAAGGCACGGGTGGTTCTTCAGCCCGCGTACAGATCCTCGATAGCGATGGCTGTCCACGGTATAGCGCAATGGTCATCGAGGACGTGGTCGTCGCGCCCTCTCCCTGGTGGCTACAGCGAGACCTTCTCGCCTCTGGCATTCGTCCCATCAACAATATCGTCGACGTGACCAACTACGTCATGCTCGAGACGGGGCAGCCACTTCACGCATTCGATCTAGACCTGCTCGAGGAGGGACGCATCGAAGTGCGGCGGGCGACCGATGGCGAGCGACTCGTCACACTCGATGGACGAGAGCGCATCCTGCAGCCCGAGGACCTGGTGATCGCCGACGGGCGGCGTCCCGTGGGATTGGCAGGTGTCATGGGCGGTGAGAACTCCGAAGTCCATGCCGGGACACAACGTATCCTCTTGGAGTCCGCCCATTTCGATCCCGTGCGGGTACTGAAGACGGCGCGTAGGCTTGCGCTGCAGACGGACGCCTCGATTCGCTTCGAAAAGGGTGCAGATCCCGAGGCCACCGTGTGGGCTCTTTCTCGGGTGGCAGAGATTCTCGCGCGCATCCTGGAGGCACCGCGACCGGGGCCGGTACAGGATCTATACCCCAATCCCCCCGAACGGAGATCGATCCCCTTCGATGCCCGGGCGATCAACAGCCTTCTCGGCACCGATCTCGATCGGGATAGGATCATCGGATACCTGGGGCGGCTGGGTTTTCGCTATCGGGAGGATGCAGAGGCCTTCGAGGTGCCCAGCTGGCGATCCGATGTGCATATGCCGGTGGATCTATCCGAAGAAGTGGCGCGGCTGCACGGCTACAACGAGATTCCCGCTGCTCTTCCAAGGACGGAGGTAATGGGGTATGTGCCCGACGCGCAGAGTGCGGCGGAAAGGGACACCGTGGAATACTTGGTAGCTGCCGGATTCCACGAGGTCATCACGCGCTCATGGATGCCCCCGGGATCTCTCGAGGTGCTGGGTACGCCCGAGGACCACGCTTTCCGTTCCCTGCTACCCGTCACGAATCCCATGCGTGATGACCAGTCATGGCTTCGCTCCACGCTACTGGGAGACATCCTGCGCGTCCTAAGAGAGGCAAAGGGCGTGCACGGTGGAGCGCGGATCTTCGAGCTGGGTCGTGTCTACGTGCCCCGGGAACTCCCCCCGGTATCGCTTCCGGAGGAGCCACTGCGCCTTGCAATCGGGGCCACCGGACCCGTCTCGCCCCCGCATTGGGCGCGTTCGGAGATGCCGGAGATCGACTATTATTTTGTGAAGGGGGTCCTCGAGGGTTTGCTCGATGCTATTGGTGTGCGTGATGCGCATTGCGTCCCCACTGATGCACACTTTCTGTACCCCGGGCGTGGTGCAGCGCTGGTCGTATCTGGCCAAGTCGTCGGGCATTTTGGGGAATTGCATCCCGCCGTTGCCAAACGTTCCGATCTTGATGAAACTGTTGTGATTGGAGAGATCGATTTCGCGGGCGTCGTGGACGCCGCGGAGGCACACATTGCAGTATCCCCGGCTCCGGCGTACCCTTCCGCAGGACGCGATGTGGCACTCGTCGTCGACGAATCGATCACGCACCGCGAGATCGTGGATTGCATGCGGGAGGCCGCGGGCCCGTTGCTCGAGGAAGTGCGCCTGTTCGACATCTATCGAGGACGTCCGATCCCGGCCGACAAGAAGAGTCTCGCCTACCACCTCATCTATCGTGCACCCGATCGCACGTTGACGGATGAAGAGGTCGAGGACATCCAGGTGGACGTCCTGCAGGCTCTTCACGATAAGCTGGGAGCCGAACTGCGTTCATGATTCGTGTTGACGAGGTGGATGGATGATCCTGCTGCGGGCACAAGATATCGCCAAATACTTCGATGGTGAACCCGTGTTTTCCGGGGTTTCCCTCGAGGTAGCCGCGAAAGAACGCCTTGGCATCGTCGGCCCCAATGGTGCGGGCAAATCGACGCTGTTGCGCATCCTGGCGGGACATATGGAACCCGACGAAGGTTCCGTATATACCCTGGGAGAGGACGTCTCCCGATCGATGATGTCGCAGGAGAGTGATCTCCCCGGTGATGTGAGCGTCCTAGGGGCAATCATGGGGGCGTTCGACGAACTGCGTAAACAGGAGGACCATCTCCGCCGTTTGGAAACGGAAATTGCGTCGGCGCGGGACGACGATGAACGTACCCGGCTCATGGAACGATATGGCCGCCTGATGACGCAATTTGAGGATAAGGGTGGCTACGGGATTGAGGCCCGTGCCCGCGAGATTCTCGGGGGGCTAGGCTTTGGCGATGACGCGCTCGAGCGCGAGGTACGCTCCTTCTCGGGTGGCGAACGCGTGCGTCTCGCGCTGGCAAGGGCGCTGCTCGAACAACCCACTATCCTGTTACTCGATGAGCCAACCAACCACCTCGACATCGAATCGAGCGAATGGTTGGAGGAGTTCTTGCGCGGATATCCGGGTACCATCGTCGTGGTTTCACACGATCGCTATTTTCTCGATCGTGTGGCCTCGGGCATCGTGGAGATCCATGCCGGGCGGGTCGAGCGCTATCCGGGCAATTACAGCGCCTTCTTGTCCCAACGTACGGCGCGCAGGGAGCTGCAGTGGAAGCGGTACGAAAAGCAACGCGAGGAAATCGCCCGCCTCGAGGACTTCGTGCGAAGGTACGCGGCTGGACAGCGGGCTCGCGAGGCAAAAGATCGCCAGAAGAAGATCGAACGCATGGATCGGATTGAACCACCCCCGGAACTTCCCGGTGGTATGCAATTGACGCTGCGCGCACCGCGCAGTGGCCGCGAGGTGCTGCGCGCTCGGGGGCTTCGGATTCGCCGTGGAGACCGCGTCCTGGTAGAGCACCTGGATCTCGATCTTTATCGCCAACAACGGATCGCGTTGCTCGGGCCCAATGGCTCTGGCAAGACCTCTCTCCTCCGGGTACTCGTCGGCGAAGATTCGCCTGACGAAGGCGAGATTCATTACGGTGTCGGGGTGACCACGGGCTACTTTCCCCAGGACCTCGCATTTCCCGATGAATCCCTGGGCGTTGTAGACGAATTGCGGCGACCATTCCCCGGTATGCACATCAGCGAGGCCCGCGACTACCTCGCCAGGTTCGGATTCATCGGGGAAGAAGTATTCGATCCGTTGCACACATTGAGTGGCGGTGAGCGGACGAGGTTGCACCTGGCCAGGCTATCCCTGGCGGAGGCCACCCTGCTCGTCCTCGACGAGCCGACCAACCACCTCGACCTCGCTGCCCGCGAGAGCCTGGAGTCGGCTGCGGCAGCGTTCGATGGAACCCTGATATTTGTGACGCACGACCGGTACTTTGTCGACAACGTCGCAACGGATCTGTGGGTGCTCGAGAACGGTAGACTGGAGTCCTATTTGGGAGGATACTCGGAGTACCGCCGAATGATCGCACGGCGGGCTTCACCTGAGAAGAGGACCAAAGAGCGCGGGGCTTCGATGAACCGTGGTCGGCGGAAAAGGAAAACGTGCCCCGGCAAGACTCGTGCCACACGGGTACGGGTGGAGGACCTGGCCGCCATCGAGGAACAGATCGAGGTGCTGGAGCGTGAACGTGAAGAGGTGGCGGCGCATCTTGGTGATCCCACAGCCTACGACGACGGCAGTGGGGCAGAACTCGTCTATCGTTACCGGGAGATCGAGCAATCCTTGGCGGCATTGTATGAGGATTGGGAGGAAGTCGGCCGGATGCTGGAGGAACGCAACGAGGTGTAGGCGAATTCCCATTTAGGCATCAACAAAGGGAGGTGAGGAGGCGGGAGGGTGGTGTTGCCGCCGATCCCCGTCGTGTCCCATGGCCGAAGTGCGTGTGGACATTTACCACAAGAGTTATATCCTCAAGGGAGAAAAAAGTGCAGCGCAGTTGCGCAAGGTCGCGATGGAAGTGGATTACCGCATGAAAGAAATTGCCGAAGCGTCCCCCAATATGGATCTGACTCGGATGGCCGTGCTCACTGCCCTCACCCTGGCCGAGGAGTATCTTGAGACGCAGGAGCGGTATGACCGCGTCGTGCAGATCCTCGAGGATGAGTACCAGAAGGGACGTCGCGATTCTCGGCCCGTGATTCCCATGAAGCGGGACGAACAGGGCGAGGGGGGATGATGGACGCCTTCAACCAGCCCGGAGATATCGAGGGCTTCGATGCCGAGGTGGAAGTTATAGTCGGCTCGGAACCGGTCTCCGAAGTCTCCCGTGTCCCCCGCTCTCTGGTGGTCGGAGTCGACGACCTGCTGTACCTTCCGGATATGCACCGCGACCGGGTTTACCAGTTGCATGAGCGCCTCGGGATCCTCACACTTCACGACTTGGCGGAGGCGGCCGAAGCGCGAGAGTTGCGTTTTCAACCGGGTTTTGACGCACGTGCAGAAAGGAAGTTGCGCAATGGGCTTCGCAGGCTCACGGATCCTGCCCTCGGGTTAACCCTCGATTGGGCGGATCATTTCGCAGAAGGGGTTTCCCGACAGCTCGAGGAGCAGTATTGCGTGTCCTGCGTTGCGGTCGGTGCTTTGCGGCGTCGGTTCCAGACCCCTTTGTTTCCCGAGCTCCTAGCGATCACCCAACGCCCGGATCGGCTCCTCGAGCGACTCGCGGTGGATGCTGAGGATGGGTATCTCCGGGGGTATCGCGGTCGCGGGTCCACCGGGTCCTTCCCCTTTGCAGATCTTTACACAATCGGCAAACAGCGCGTGCGGGTCTATGCATGTTCGCCCGGCGAGAAGGGTGTCGCGCTGCACCTGCTTACCGGTAGTCCAGCGCACCTGGAGAGGTTGGGCTGGGAGCGCTTCTACCGCGAAGATTTCGACGGATTATCCGAGGAGGGTGTATATCGGAGGGCCGGGTTGCAGTACGTACCACCCGAGTTGCGAAACGGTGACGAGGAGATTGATCACGCGCGATTCGGCAAGCTTCCTCGTCTGATCGAGCGAACGGACCGCCGGGGTGAACTGCACTGTCACACGGCGTGGTCTGATGGGCGGGATAGTATTGAGGCCATGGTCCAGGGTGCGCGTGCCCGTGGACTCCGCTACATCGCAATCACCGACCATTCGCGGTCGCTGCACATCGCGGGGGGGTTGACCGAAAGAGAGGTCTTGCGCCAGGGCGAAAAGATACGGAGTCTACGCCGCAAATACCCTGATATCCGCGTGTACTGGGGCCTAGAGGTCGATATATTGCCGGACGGCAGTCTTGATATGCCGGATGCCATCTTATCCCGGTTAGAATTTGTTCTTGCCTCTGCCCATGTTGGACTGTTCGCGTCTGGACGTGAAGGCTTGACGAAGCGCCTGATTGCCGCGGCTCGCCATCCCATGGTGGACTGCCTCGGTCATCCGACGGGTAGGATTCTCGGCATCCGTGAGCCCGGGCCCCCGGATATGGAGGCTTTGCTTGGGGCGTGCCGGGAAACCGGGACCATCCTCGAGATTAATGCGTCGCCGGATCGGTTGGATTTGCCCGATCGTTGGGTGCGCCGCGCGCGCGATCTTGGCATTCCCCTCTCGGTGAACACCGATGCCCACGCGGTGGCGGACCTGGACCTGTACCGCTACGGGGTGGGGTGTGCCCGCCGGGGATGGTGTGGCGCCAAGGATGTCGTCAATAGCATGGATGGAGACCGTTTCGATGCGTGGATTCGGCGACCCAAGTCAGAGCGATGGAGGTTGGGATAACATCGTGCAATGGGTGGATTGGCGGGATGCGAGCCAGGAGGACTGCGAGGAGCATCTCGATCGAACGGCACTGCGGCAACTCGAATTCGCCGCCATAGCCGATCGCGTTGCGGCCCATGCGAGCAGTTCGCTCGGAAACGGATTGGCAGAGGCGATTCGCCCCCTCGGGACGACTGAGCAGGTGCGCCATGCGCTGCAGGAGACGTCAGAGATGCGGACACTGATGGAGGAGTCGGAGCCGCCGATGGGAGGCATCTCCGACCTGTCGCCGTTAATCGGCCGCGCGCGGCGGGGTGGGGTCCTGCTCCCGGAGGACCTTCTCGCCGTGGCGGATTGCTGTCGGGCCGCACGATTGTTGCACCGATATTTGTCCCGCCAGGATCACCTCGATCGATTGTCAGATCTCGCCGAGGCCCTAGATCCCGATCCGGCGCTCGAGAAGTCCATACGCGGCGCGATCACCGAGGACGCGGAGGTTGCGGACGACGCATCGCCGGAGCTACGCCGACTGCGTAGGGCTTTGCGACAAAAATCCGAAGAACTCAGGCGTCGCCTCGACGCCATGGTGCGCAGTCCCGAGTTGAAGAACCATTTGCAGGAGGCAATCGTGACGCAGCGCGGTGGCCGGTACGTCTTGCCCATCCGCCAGGAGTCACGCGGGCGCGTGAAGGGGATTGTCCACGGACAGTCGTCCAGCGGCGCCACGGTTTTTATCGAACCACAGGTTGTAGTGGAGATGAATAACGCACTCCAGCAGCTTCACGATGAGGAGGAACGGGAGGTCCTGCGCATCCTCGGTGATTTGAGCCGAGACGTGGGTCGAGAGGCACGGCGACTCGAGATCGACCAGGAAGCACTGGCTCGCATCGATTTCATCTACGCCAAAGCGCGCACGGCCCGGGAAATGGATGCGGTGGCGCCGAGGCTCAACGACGAAGGCTATCTTCGGTTGGTTGGGGCACGGCACCCTTTGTTGGGAAAGGACGCCGTTCCCCTGGATGTCGAAGTGGGCGGCGATTTTCACACCCTGGTCGTCACCGGGCCCAATACCGGGGGCAAGACCGTGGCGTTGAAGACCATCGGGCTCCTCACGCTCATGTGCCAGGCGGGTCTTCACATCCCCGTAGATGAGCAAAGCGACATGGCGCTCTTTCGTGCCGTGTACTGCGATATCGGTGACGAACAGAGCATCTGGCAGAATCTCAGCACGTTCTCCTCGCACATGAATAATGTCATCCCGATCCTGCGTTGCGCGGATTCGACGGCGCTCGTACTGCTCGACGAACTGGGAGCCGGCACCGATCCCGCAGAGGGCGCGCCTCTGGCGGTGGGGATCCTGCTGAGCTTGCACGAGAGGGTCGTGCGGACCGTGGCAACGACGCATTATGGGCAACTGAAGAGCTTCGTATACGGGTTGGACCATGCGGCGAACGCGAGCATGGAGTTCGATGCCGAAACGCTATCGCCAACGTACCGGCTGGTCCTTGGGACACCGGGGCGTAGCAATGCGTTCGAGATCGCCGGTCGCCTGGGTATACCAGAAGATGTGCTGGCGCGGGCACGACGCGCCATGTCTGGCGAGGAGATGGATGCCCAAAGCCTCATCCGTGCCATCGAACAGGATCGGCGCGCGTGGGAAGAAAGCCGGCGCCGGGCGGAATCGGAAGTGCAGGATGCGGAAAAGTTGCGAAGGCGGGCGGAGCGGCGCGAGGAGTATCTCCGGGGCGTACAAGAAGACATCGTGGCGTCCACGCGAAGAGAACTCCGCTCTTTCATGGACGCCACACGAGAGGAAGCCAACGCCCTGCTTCGAGACATCCATCGCCTGGTCTCGCAGTTGCATACGGGCCTTCCAGCCGGAGACGATCCGGCGGACGTTTTGCATCAGGCAGAGGAGCTGCGCCGGCGGACGCTGGACCTACGCAGTCGCACGGAGCAGTACCTATCGTCGAAGCGCCGTTCGCTCGAGAGCCGCTCCGAAGAGGAAGCCGCCCCGTCGCCCGAAACACTCGAGCTCGATGCGTGGCGCCCCGGTCAACACGTGCACGTGAGAAGCCTGGATCGTCCCGGGCGAATTCTGGAGGTTAACCGGGAAGATGCCGATGCGGAGGTGCAGATCGGGGTCATGCGTACCCGGCTTCCCTTGTCCGATTTGCAGCCCATGGAAGAACCGGAGGAGCGACGGGAGCGATTGCGCCTTGGCGAGATGGCACGCGTGAAGGGCGAATCGCTGCCAGAAGAAATCAACGTACGCCAGCATACCGTCGACGAGGCTTTGCCCAAGGTCGCCAAGTACCTGGACGACGTGGTATTGGCCGGCGGGAATCGGGCTGCCATCCTGCACGGGAGGGGAACTGGAGCGCTACGAGATGCCATCCGATCCTACCTGGACGACCACCCCCAGGTCGAGACTTATCGGCCCGGGAGTGGCTCCGAGGGCGGGGATGGTGTCACTATTGTTGCTCTACGATGAACCGGCCGTTCAGAAGAGGGTTTTGGTCGGAGTGAATCGCACATCGCATGTGGTACACGCCGGTGCGCGTCGGGTTAAACGTGATGGTCTTCCTGCTTTGCGCCTCGACGCTCACGTCCACACCCAATCCATCGATAACCAGGCGATGATCCGTATTGCCGGTCGCCGCGACCTCCAAGGTGATTTCCGTCTCATAAGGCACCCGCACGACGATGGGGTCAAAGCCATTGTTGCTTATGCGCAGTTGGACGGAATCACTGAGTTCCCACTCGATATCCTCTCCCGGGTCATCGGCGGGATCCGGCTCTTCCGGGCGGGTGCCGTGCACATCAGTACAGTATTCATCCGGCGGCAGATTATCCATATCCTGGGGGAGTGGCATGGTGCGTCCGCGGCCATCGGTTATGGGTTCCACCTCTTCGCGATCGAGGAATATCTTCTTCTCTGGCTCTCCGGCTTCCGCGCAATCAGGATCCCACAGTAGGTTGGGGTGCGCGCTGCATACCTCCAGCTCCACGTGGATATCACATGTTTCCCGGGGTTCGGTGCCCTGAACGAAGATCTCGCGCCGTTGCTGATTGCTCGGCGTGTGCGGCCCCACCAGTTTCCCCGATTTGATGCTGATGGTGCGTTCGACGATGTTGTCGGGGCGGGGAAAATCTTCCGGCTCGAGGTCCGCGTGGATCGCATCCATGATATCCTTCCAGATCAGTACGGGGTATTGCCCACTCGACATGGACACTCCCAGTACATCCCGCATATTCGCCGGCTGGTCGAAACCCAACCAGACGGTACCGATGTACTTGGGTGTATAACCGACCCACCAAAGGTCTACGATATCATCGGTGGTACCGGTTTTTCCGCCCGCCGTCCAGCCATCCTCCAGTACGGCCCGCCAGCCGGTGTTGCTGTCGATATTCCAGCCGGACCGGGTGCCACGAACCACGCTCTGCAACATGTCATTCATGACGTAAGCGCCCTCAGGTGACATGACCACATGGCGGTTCGGGGTATTCTCTTCTAGCACGTTGCCATGGCGGTCCTCCACCCGCGTGATGACGAGGGGTTCCACGCGAGACCCGCCCCCGGGGAAGGTGCTATAGGCCATCGTCATTTCCATCGGAGAGATGCCCCGGGTGAAGCCTCCGAGGGCAAGGGAAAGTCCGGAGTCGGCCTGCGGTCCGGCGCGGACGAGACTGGTCACCCCGAAATTTTCGATCCAATCGGGTGCCTTCTCTACTCCGATCTTTTCGAGCGCACGAACGGCCGTGACGTTCACGGAACGTCGTATGGCTTCTCGCACCGTGGTCAGGCCCATGTAAATACCCAAGGGCCAGCCGCTTTGCGGGTAGTTACGGGGGACGAATCGACCGCTCGGGGAGAAGAACTCGGCGGGGGCGTCATCGATGACTGTCGCCGGTGTCCAGCCCTCCTCGATGGCCAGCGCGTAGGGGAGAATCGGTTTGATGGCGGATCCGGGTTGGCGATAGCTTTGTGTGACGCGATTGTGTTCCAACGCAGCGGTGTGATCGCGTCCACCCTTCATTGCCAGGACATGACCCGTGTGTGGATCTGCGACTACCACGGCTGTTTGCAAGTCCCGCTCGTATTCACCCAACGGGAAATTCGAATCCAGGTGTGTGTAAACCGCCTCGTCGACCGCCGCCTGGGTATCGAGGCAAAGCGTGGTGTATACGCGTAGCCCACCACCGTAAACCAACTCGGAGTCGTAACGTTCTAGTAGTTGGGAGATGACATAATCGACGAAGGAAGGTGCCTTTCCACCCGTCATTTCAGGTAAGCCCGCGAGGCGCACTGGTGTTGCCTCGGCGCGGCGACGCTCGGCTTCACTGATGAACTCGTTTCGCTCCATCGCGGCCAGCACTTCATTGCGTCGACTTTCGTTCGCGTCTGGATTGCTATACGGGGAGAGGTCCGCTGGGGACTTGGGTATTGCCGCGAGTACCACCGACTGCACGAGATCGAGCTCGGACACGTCCTTGTCGAAGTATATTTGCGCGGCTGCCTGCACACCGTAGGCACCGTGGCCGAGATTAATCTGGTTCAGGTACATCTCGAGTATTTGTTCTTTTGTATAAGCGCGCTCGAGTTGGATGGCAAGGATAGCTTCTTGGATCTTCCGGGTCCACGTCTGCTCCATACCGATCGGCCAAGCATTTCGTGCCAGCTGTTGGGTGATCGTGCTGGCACCCTGTATGCTCTCGGTGGTGAGGTTGTTCCAAGCTGCACCGGCAATGCGGTAGAGGTCAACGCCGAAATGATCCTCGAAGCGATGGTCTTCAATGGCGATGAAGGCTTCCTTGAGCGCATCCGGAATGTCGTCGAGATCAACCATGATGCGGTGCTCGACCCCGCGTAGAGGAGCGACCACTTCGCCCTTGTTATCATAGACATAGGAGGTCACCTGGGTTTGTGGGCGCACTTCCTCAAGTTGCGGCATTGCCCGGACCGCACCCACGACGAAGCCCGCGCCGATCCCCACCCCGACGATGAGGGTTGCTACGAGCAGTAAAAAGAAGACCCGGAACCAGTTGATCCCCCTGCGGCGGGGACGGCGGTTTCGAGCTTTGGTCTTGCGCTTGGTATTGTGCGGCACTTGCGAACCCCCACCTTCGAATCTTCACAATATTATAGCATAGACTCCCAGCGTTCGCTTCAATACCGTATTTGACGCAGAAGTAAACGTCAATGTTCCGCGCAGGAACCGGAGTTCCATTGCTGGAGGGATTATGCTGGTATAAGGTGAACCAAGTGAACAACAGGTAAACTGGAGGTGGTACTGTTGACTAAGGAATGGAGTCCCGACATCGCGGCCCTGGCGGGGCGCCCGGACGTCGTTCGCATGAACGAGTTCATGGCAGACAATGTGGAGTGGGTTGTCGAGGAGATCGTCAACATCTGCGAGATTCCGGCCCCCTCATACGAGGAAGACGAGCGAGCCGAGTACGTAGCCGAGAAGTTTCGGGAGCTCGGGTTATCCGAGGTGCACGTCGACGCACATAAGAATGCGGTGGCACGATATCCCGGTGAAGATGGTACCATCCGCATGGCCATTACGTCTCATATCGATACTGTGTTTCCAAAGGACACCGATGTTCGCGTTCGTAGGACGGAGGACGCCCTCGCTGCACCCGGTATCGGGGATAATTCGACGTCGACTGCAGTGATGCTCGGCCTTATCAAGGCGTGGAAGGCGGCCGATTTCCGTCCGCCCTTCGACGTCGTCTTTTCGGGGAATGCCTGCGAAGAGGGCCTGGGCGATCTCAATGGCATAAAGGGACTGCTGGACGACCTATCCCGTCGGGATGATGCCAGCATCGCGGGCATGGTAGCCCTCGACGGAAAACTCGACGGCATAACGAACGCGGGTATCGGGAGCCGACGGCTGAAGGTTCAATTCCACGCACGTGGGGGCCACAGCTGGGGCGCATTCCCGAGTCCGAGTGCGATTCATGCGCTTGGTGCCTGTGTCGCCGATATTGCCCGCATTACGGTTCCCGAGAATCCCCGCACTTCCTTCAACGTGGGCGTGATCGAGGGTGGTACATCGGTGAACACGATCGCCGAAAACGCATCGATGCTGATCGACATGCGTTCTGAGGCGCTGGAGCCGTTGCGCAACGTGGAAGAGCACGTGCGAAAGATCATTGATAAGGGATGCAAGGAATTCGAGGCCACGTACGATATCGAGGTGGTTGGTGATCGCCCGGTGGGGTCAATTCCCGAGGATCACCCCCTGGTCGAGGTAGCGCGCCAGGCGGGAGCGAGGTTCGACCTGTCCATGCCCACCCGTGCATCGAGTACCGACGCCAATGTACCACTGAGCCGAGGGATCCCCGCCATTACCCTGGGTGTATACGATGGAGAGGACACGCATCGCGTCAGTGAACGCATGTTCCCATCCTCCCTGGAAGTCGGGCTTCCGCTGAGCGTGCTGGTCACCGTGGGTGCCGTCGACTGGCTGGCAGGTAGCCACTAGGATCGAGATCTTGGCCGGGGGTAGGGTAGTGGGGTACCCGAAACTGCTTTGCCCCCGCCGCTTGGAAAGGGAATGACATGGTAGAGACAAGCGCTTCACGAGAATCACTACTCAATGTGGGAAGCGATGTTCTACTCCTGATCGTGCATCCGGAGAAGATATCCTCTACGGAACAGGCAGTGGATGAGATGCTCGGTGGCATGATCGCCCGCCGTCGAGGGGCAGAGCGGTTGCGCACGGGCCGTGGCGAGGTGACGTCCTTCTACTCTTCGAGGGAATCAGGCCCGGACCGGGTAACACTCGTCGGAATCGGCGAGAACGAGATGGATGCCCTCCAGCTCCGAAGGACTATCGCCACGGTTGTGCGGAGCCTGATCGAAGAGAAGGTCACCGAGATTGCGGCTGCACTTGAAGTGCCCGGCTTCACCGAGGATAGTCTGCCCGCCATCGTCGAGGGTTGCCTGCTCGGCGGGTATACCTTTGAAGGCTACAAGAAGCCCGATGAGAACGGTGTACCCACTGGATTGCGACGGCTCACAGTCGGGCATTGTGGTGCCGACGGAGATATGCCGGTCGATGATGTCCTTTTGCACCAGTCCACCGTATTGGCCCTGGCAACATGCGCTGCACGCGATCTCGGCAATGAGCCGGCGAACGTACTGACACCCCGCGTGTTCGCTGAGAGGGCGGTGGAGATGTCTGGTGCCCATGGGCTGGAGCACAGAGTGTATGATGAGCATGCCCTTGAGGACGCCGGCCTAGGGCTCCTACTTGGCGTCGCCCGTGGCAGTGAAGAGCCGGCGCGCGTTATCGAGATGGTATACGCGAACGGTGATGGGGAGGTCCCCACGCTCGTTTTGATCGGTAAAGGGTTGACCTTTGATTCCGGCGGTATCTCCATCAAGGGCGCGGAGGGTATGCACGAGATGAAGCACGACATGGGTGGTGCCGCCGCGGTGTACGGAGCGATGATGGCGATCGCCCAACTCCAGCCTACTGGTATTCGGGTAGTCGGTCTGATCGGTGCGGTGGAGAATATGCCTGACGGCCGGGCCCTCAAGCCGGGTGATGTGTTGACCGCCTGTGATGGAACATCGGTAGAAGTCATCAACACGGATGCAGAAGGCCGGTTGGTTCTGGGAGATTTGGTGGCCCATGCGGTGGCGCACCATGATCCCGATTGGATCGTGGATGCTGCTACCTTGACGGGGGCTGTGATGGTGGCGCTTGGCGATCAGGCTGCCGGCGTCGTTTCTAGTGACGACGCGCTATACCGCGCAATCGAACGCGCCGGTCGCCGGGCCGGGGAGCGATTCTGGCAACTCCCGGCGTATGAGGATTACCGGGAACAGCTCAAGAGTAAGATTGCCGACCTTAAGAATTCCGGTTCGCGCCATGCGGGTGCGATTACCGGTGGGCTATTCATAGGGGCCTTTCGCGGGGAACGGCCCTGGGCCCACCTTGATATTGCCGGTGTTGCATGGACGGACAAGGCGAAAGCACTCGCGCCAGTCGGGGCCACCGGCTTCGCCGTGCGGAGCCTCGCCCTGTTGCCAGGGGTACTGAATGAAGACGAACACTAAGCGAGGTTATGGGCGTGGCGAGATGCGCATTGTGAGCGAGGTGACTTGTTTCCAATGACCCGCGTCGGAAGGGAACGGGCCACTCGAAACGGGTTGAATCCGGCGACCAAGGTATTTGCTGGAGCCGTGGTATATCTGGTTGTGGCGTGGCTACTCTCCTATGCAGGAGACGTCCACGGCTTCCTCGGCTTGGGGCAGCGCCTGGCCAATCGCGGGGCGGAGCGCCCGTTCGTATGGTATTACCTTTTCATGGAAGGGAGCCCGACCGAGTGGCTGCAGTGGGGTTTCCTCGCGGCAGCCGCCGGG
>PUNF01000118.1 GCA_003552525.1 Clostridia bacterium
CGGAATGTCCCGCGGGTACGCGCGATTTGCCCGACTCCCTCTCGGGAGGAACTGCCGTGGGCGGGTGGAAGCTTGTTGAAGTGACGAGTAGGCGATATCGAGAAGGGGGAATTGGAGTCATGCGTAGTTTCCTGGAACTTGCCGAATCCCGCTGCAGCACCCGGGCGTTCACGGAGGACCCGGTATCCGAGCAAGACCTTCAGAAGATCCTAGAGGCCGCGCGCCTCGCCCCATCGGCTTCCAATCGGCAGCCGTGGCACTTCGTGGTGGTGCGCGACCCACAGCGCCGCCAGGCCCTCGCCGACATCGCGGGAGGACAACAGTTCGTCGGGGAGGCACCGGTGATCATCGCCGGCATCGCCCTCGATCCCGGGCGGGTCATGACCTGTGGCGTGCCGGCCTACGCCGTGGACCTGGCCATCGCCGTGGATCACATGACCCTGGCGGCCGAGGATCTCGGCCTGGGAACCTGCTGGATCGGATTGTTCGACCAGGAAGCGGCCAAGGAAATTCTGGAGGTTCCCGGGGAACTGATGGTGTTCACGCTGCTACCCCTGGGTTATCCAGCGGCGTCTCCGCGGCCCAAGAAGCGCAAATCCCTCGAGGAAATGGTGAGCCACGAGACCTACGGTGGCGATCGGATGGGCGAGGGATGAGGGACGGCCCCGCAGAGGTTGTCGCGATACCCGATCTCCGCGAGGGGACCCGGGTCGAGGGACTTTTCGCCGTCGTGGTGAAGGACCTGCGTCCCTTCCGGGATCCGGGCAAGGGCGCCTACATGCACCTGCAGCTGCAAAACCGGACCGGCTCCATCGTCGGGCGGATCTGGGAGCGGGCCGAGGAATTGTCGACGCGCTTTCGCGAGGGCGATGCGGTGTGGGTCGTGGCCGAGGTGAATAGCTACCGGGGGACGCAGCAGCTCATCGTCGACGACATCGATCCCGTCGATCCGGATACCGTGGAGCCCGAGCATTTTTTGGCGGCCAGTGCGCGCTCCCTGGAGGAAATGGAGGCGGAGCTTTGGTGTGCTATCGAGGGCTTGCCCGCCGGGCCCGT
Organism: Clostridia bacterium; assembly: GCA_003552525.1. Taxonomy (GTDB): domain Bacteria; phylum Bacillota; class Sulfobacillia; order SLMV01; family SLMV01; genus CSSED11-154. Next base: position 1,057 of record PUNF01000118.1, read on the forward strand.
CGCCCGCTTCATGTTGGATGTATTCGCCGACCCCGAATTCTACCAGCGTTTTACCCGGGCGCCCGCCGCCAAGAGAATACACCATGCACACCTGTCTGGTCTCCTGGAGCACTCGCTGGAGGTGCTCGCGATCCTCTGCCGGGGGAACCCCGGTGGCGATCGACTGGACCAGGAGATCCTTACCTGCGCCGCCCTGCTGCACGATGTCGGCAAGATCGAGGAGTATGACTTCCGCACCGGCATCGAGTATAGTGCGCGGGGTCGACTGATCGGTCACGTGGTCCTGGGCTATGACATGGTCCGCGGGTGGCTTCGAGAAGCCCCCGGTGTACCGGAGCCGACGGCGCAGCACCTGTTGCATCTTCTGTTGAGCCACCATGGCCAGCACGAGTACGGCGCACCGATACTGCCCCAGACCGCGGAGGCCGTCGCGCTGCATCATGCGGATATGCTGAGCGGAAAGATCGCCCAGATCCTGGTGGTCGGAGAAGACACCCCGGCGGGGGAGTGGTCCGATTACGATCGCTTCCTGGGACGACAGGTCTGGCGTCCACCCGGGGCACAGGAGAGAGGGACACAAGCGTGATGGAGACGATCCCGGTGGTCGGGGCACTTTTGGAATGGATCACGCGGGGGTCACTGAACTCCCCCGATTTCCTCGGGCCGGCGATCTTTCCCGGCTATGCCACGTATGCCCCACCGGAAGTGCGCGTGCTGGGGCTGGTACTCGCGATCGGCGCGCTGGGGTGGGCGCTATGGCGGTGGATGAACGGTCCCACGTTCTTCACGGGTATCGTCGTGTCCGTCCTGGCCCTGCGGCTGGGAGGGACCCTGGTGGCCACCCTCGGCTCGGGTAGCTACGCGGAACCCACTTTCGCGGGTACGCTGCTGGCCGGCCCGGTCGGGGGCATCTACCTGTGGTCCATCCTGATCTACGCGCTCTTTCGCATGCTGCGATACGATCGATCCCCGGGACATGCGGGCGCGAATCCCATGGTCCGTATTCGCTGGGGCACCGGGACCGGGATCCTCACCATTCTTCTCGCGCTCGCGGTCCCGTTCATCCTCTACCTGGCCGGGCAGCGGGGGATCAACCTGACCGGTCCGGCCTGGTCGCTCGCCGCCGAGTGGAATCCCCCGATGTACACCGTGTTGGCCATGGGATACGGGCGCCTGTATCGGCGCCGTGGCGATATCCGGCTCCGTTTTCTCGCCTGGATCCTCGGCCTGTCCGCCATCGGCGGGTGGAGTCACTGGCTGGCCCGTACACCGTTGGCCGAGACGGTACTGCCGGCACTGTGGCCGACGGGACTGGTTATCCTTGCGATTCTACAGGCCATGCTGTGGTTTCCCGCCGCCGGGGGCCTCTCCGGTGACCGGGGACGCCGATAGGACCTCGGCCCCGCCTTCGAAAGGAGGAATCCATCCTGGTTCGCGTGGGAACCTGCTCCTGGGCCGACCCGAGCATGGTGCGCGATTGGTATCCCAGGCACATGCGCACGCCACGGGGACTGCTGGCGCATTATGCCGCCCACTTCGATACCGTGGAAGTCAACGCGAGCTTCTACGCGCTCCCGGAGGCGGATCATGCCCGGCGTTGGGCCGAACGGACACCCGGAGATTTCACCTTCCACGTCAAGGCCTTCGGGATGATGACCGGGCACCGGGTGGATCCCCGGCGTCTCCCGGCGTCCATGCGAGAAGGTGTCTCTTCCGGGCGGCCGGATGCCGCCACCATCCGGGAGGCGTTTCGCCGGTTTCGCGAGGGCATCGCGCCCCTTCGGCGCGCGGGTAAGCTGGGCGTCGTACTGATGCAGTTCCCGCCCTATTTCCGGGCCGACGGACCCGGGGCCTGGCGTCGTCGCATGGCGTGGATCCGGCGTTCCGCCGAGCTCCTCGAGGGATCCCGAATGGTCGTCGAGTTTCGACATGCCTCGTGGTATGGCGAGCGGGTCTTCGCGCCCACCCATGCGCATCTCGCGCGATGGGGGATCGGGTGGGTCACGGTGGATGAACCGCAGGTGGGTCCCGATTCGGTCCCGCTCGTGGTGGCACCCACCACGTCGATCGGGTACATGCGGTTGCACGGGCGCAACGAGGCCACGTGGAATGCGCGCACGGCCTCGGCCGCGGAGCGCTTCCGGTATGACTACGATGACGATGCGTTGCGTGGCCTGTTGGAACCGGTGGGCGCGCTGGCCGAAAGGACGCGAGAGACCTTCGTGATGTTCAACAACTGCTATTCGGATTATGCGCCGCGCAATGCCAGCACCTTGCGTGCGATGCTCGATTCGCGGGGCTGACCGGTTGCGCTACGCGAGATGCGTCCCGCGGCGGGGAAGGAGTTGCGCCGCGGGAGGCGAAATGCATTCTCAGAGGAGGGTTTCGTGTGACCGAGCGCGAGGGCAGAGATACCCGAATCATCAGGGAGGGCGAATCCGCGTCCCGGCCCCGGGATTATAGCGAGGCGCTGTCCCTGATGTATGTGGCGCTGCAGGAGCGGGGATACGATCCCGTCCAGCAGATCGCGTATTACCTCCTGACCGGCGAGCCCGCCTACATTACCGCCCACCGCAATGCGCGCGCACTTACCGCGCATCTCGAGCGCGACGAGATCGTGGAAGAACTCGTGCGCCATTACGTGACTTCCCATCCCTCGATGAAGCGAGAATAACCCGTTCGTCCTCCGGTCCCTCCCATCGATCTCGTGATGAGCCCGGTGCATGGACGTTGGGTGTCCCGAGTGGGTATGGTAATATATGGGAAACGGCCCTCGAGATGGTGAAGCCCCTTGTACAAGTACATCGCCTTGTCGACGACGCTGATCGCCGTGGTCCTTCACTTCGGCGGGTGGTTGCCCCCGTGGATCGTCCCGGGTTCCCAGGAGGATGGGCCGGAGGATCCCCTGGTCGTGGAGCTGGACGTGCGAACGGTCTTTGATGGATCGGAGATCGAGGTCCCGCTCGACGAACGGGTCCCGATGGAGACGTCGGAGCCCCCCGAGCCTTCCCGGCTGGTGGTGAGGCAGAGCGTGCGCGCGGGAGAGGCGCAGGTTCTCGCGAAGGAACAGGGCATCCGGCGGGTGCCGCGGAGCCTGGTCGCCCTGGAATCGAGTCCCGCGTTTTCCGATCTAACACTGCAGATCCTGCGCCTGGGGGAGGGCGATATGGTCGTGGTCCGCGTGGGTGACGTCCAATTGACCCTGCAACCGGAGGAAGAAGCATCTTTCGGCGTGCTCGCCGAGGAAGGCGGATATCGCGTGGTGCAGGAGGAGGATGCCTGGGCGGACCTGGTGGCCGCTGCCCTCGAGGCCGCGCGCCCCGCTGCGGTGCTGCACTTTTCCCACGACGGGTCCCTCCACGACACGGCGGAACGGGGCGGTGATGCCCCGTGAGGACTGCTGTGATGGCGATCGGGATCGGGCTGCTGCTAATCGGATCGATGATCATGTGCACATCCCACGCCTGGGCGTCCTCACCCGGGCATCCCGGCGATATCGTCGTGTTGACGGCCCCGCCCTATGACGATGCGGATGCCATCGTCGACGTGCTCGAACCATACGCCCGGGGAATCGAGGTGGTGGATGTGGGTCCACTCCTCGGCGGGGGCGAAGAAGACATTCCGCGTCGGTTGGCAAAAGCCCCGGATGCCCCGGACACCGTCGTCGCCCTCGGTGCTGCCGGCCTCGCGTTGCGTCGCTGGCTGCCCCGATGGGAAACGGCGCCGCGCGTGGTGTTCGTCGGCGTACCCCACGAGGGCGCGGTCGGTGCCGAAGTCGCGCTCATGCTCCGGTTGGCCACGGACCTCGAGAATCGGCGCGCATCCGCGGGCAAAGGGAGAAACACGGGGGAGCCCAGCTGGGCGCAGCCGACCGGTGTCGCCGGGATGGAATACCTGGTGACCCGGACCCACGACCTGTTCGAACCCCTGTATCATCGTTACCTGGTGGAGGAGGGGATGCAGCTGGTCCCCGAGCAAAGCGGTGGCTACATGGCCTGGCTGGCGCGACGCTATCCGTCCCGGCTGGGGGATCGCTTCTCCGATGCCCGTCCACCGGCAGACGGGGCCCGTGGGGAGGAAGGCCTGGTCCCCGGGGATATGCCGCGTGGGTACCTCGATTACGTGGCGGCGCGGACGGCTGCGCGCTCCTATTTCACCCTGGCCCGTGCGCAGGATGTGCTGGTGGACAACATCCTCGATGATGTTCCCATCGGCCACGATGTGCGGTCCCTGGTGGTGGACTTCCTGCGCCAGCGGGCCCAACGATTCCTCGGGGAATACGTGATACCCCAGGCGGCCCGCAGGGCCCGGGAGGCGGGCATCGATTGGTTGCGGCGGCAGGCCGGCCTGGACGTAAAGATCCTGCACGCCCAGCTTCCCGAACACGTGCGCATTCCCTGGTCGGATGATTCCCTGGAGATCCCCGTGTACCCGGGCGGGCGGGAACTGCCAAGTCCGCGGGGTCGCGTGGATTCCATCCTGGTCCGCGCCCCGAACTGGTGGCAGCTGGCGCGCCCGGGCACCGCGGGGAACGATTGGTGGACCACGTTGTCCTCCGCGGAATATCCCGCGGGCGAGAACCGGGAGGTGTTCCTCCCCACGGGAGGCGGCCTCGGGAACCGCGAAGAGGTCGCCACTGCGGTGGCGGATGCACTCGACCTAGAGGCGAGCGCATCCGGTGGGGGATTGGCCCATTGGCTCGCCCGCGGCGCGGATGCCCTGTTTCACCTGGTCGCCACTTTCCGTCCCGGGAACGATCTCTCCGGGCCCGCGACGGGGGAAGCGGAGGAGATGTCCGATCCCAACCCCGTGCCGAGGATTCCCGCCGAGATCCCGTCCATCACGGCAATATATCGCAATAAGAGCACGACACTAAGGCCGGATCGCGACATGGGGCATCATCGCTGGGCGTGGAAGGTCGACGGAGAATCCCGGCAGGACCCGACCGGCGGCGCGACCTCCGGCACGGCCACGGTACCGCTGAGGGAGGGGGACGAAACGGTGCGGGCGGCATCGCTGACCCGGGAGGGCGAGGTGTTGCGCGAACAGGAATGGGGAACGGATACGGTAGAAGACGACCGTGTGGCTTTTGATACCGTGGAAACGGTCGAACCGAGGATCCGGCTTGCAGGGCCACGCGCCTGGGTGACCGGGCGCCCGGCACAGTACACGGTCGAGGCGATCGTGGACGATCCCCCGGAGGCGCTCGAGGACCTCTCCGTGGACTATTGTCCGGGCGATGCGTTCGTGGTCACCTGGGAACGGCCGGGCCGCTTCTCGGTACGTGCGGCGGTCACGCTTACCTACCGCTGGCGCTTTGCCGACGGGAGCACGCGGCGGATTCGCGAAACGTACTCGGAGAAGATGCCGGTGCAAGTGCATGCGACCGGATTCGAGGGGAGGTAGGAGGAGATGGTGCGGGGCCTGGGACACCGCGTGGTGCGCCTGTTTACCCGGCGGGATGTGATGGCGGTGGTGGCGGGCATCAACCTCGTCTCCTTTGCCCTGGGCATCCTCTGGTATTGGGACCACCTCGCGCGGACCCGCGTGTGGCTTTGGCCCGTGGTCCCGGATTGCCCCCTGGCGGCGTTGTTCGTGGCCGCGGCGTTGTTCCTCCGCCTGCGCGGTCGTGCCTCCCGCTGGATGGATGCGCTGGCGTGGGCGGCGGCGATCAAGTACGGGATTTGGACCATCGCCATCCTCGCCCACGCCCGTTTGATGGGTGCGACGATGGGGCCCCTGGATGCACTGCTTTTTTGGAGCCACGTCGGACTCCTGGCCGAGGGATTGCTCTACGGCTACGTATTCCATCCCGGGTCCCGGCCCCTGTTGTTGCCGGGTGCATGGTTCGTGGTCAACGACTTCTTCGACTACGTGGTGGGAACACACCCCGCACTGCCCCTGGCGGGCCAGTGGTTGTTTGCGCGGAACCTCGCCATCGGTACGAGCATCATCGCCCTGGCCACGATCCTCGTCTTCGCGAGGCGAAACGTTTTTCAGGAGGGGAATGATAGCATGCAAGAGGCAACGCTTTCCGTACCCAAGATGGTCTGTGCGGGCTGTCACCAGGCCGTCACCGGGGCACTGCAATCCCTGGACGGGGTCGAGGCGGTCAAGGTGGACGCCGAGGCCCGTCGCGTCCGGGTATCCTTTGATCCCGGGCGAACGCGCGTCGAGGCGCTGGTGCAGGCCGTGGTCGACGCCGGCTACGACGCCCGGGCCGAATGAGCGCGGGATCCGAGGGTGCCTGACAAGCAACGGGTAGAATAGAAGACGGGGCCCGCCGA
>PUNF01000053.1 GCA_003552525.1 Clostridia bacterium
CCTCCTACCGCTTTGACGGTTATTCTAAGGCTCCAGCCACAGCTTTTTGCTAGATTGGTGATGAGTCAGATACCGCCCGACGGTTTATATGGAACTAGGATCCGGTAGCAAAAAGTCTGTGGAATATTCAGCGTACTTTTCGTAAGGATGGTTCAGTTATGATCTATGTCGGTATTGACGCCGCCAAGGACAAACACGATTGCTGCATCCTGAGTGGTAACGGGCAAACGGTTCGGGAAGCATTCACCTTCCAAAACAATCACCAAGGGTTCGAACAGTTGAAAACTGAAATCCGGAGAAGCTCAGAAGCCGAGGGTTCCGGCCAAATAAGAACAGGACTTGAATCCACCGGTCACTACAGTGGCAACCTTGAGGCCTTTCTCCGTAGTAGCGGAGTCGAGCTGGTGGTCTTCAACCCGTTACAGGTCAACCTGTACCGGAAGTCCCAAACTCTCCGGAAAACCAAAACAGACAAGGTTGATGCGAAATGCATCGCGCAACTGCTTATGACAGCAGAATCAAATCCTGTGTCTGTATCGTACCAAACTCAGGAACTCAAAGCACTCACCCGTCATCGATCCCGGTTGGTTTCCCAGCGGACCAAACTCAAAGTCAGCATATCCAGACTGGTCGTCATGCTTTTCCCGGAGTTGCCAACGGTCTGCAATTCGGTCACTCAAGCCGCCATTAAGGCTCTGCTGCTTGAAATGCCCGGCGCCTGCCAAATCGCAGCCTGGCGGATTGATCGCCTGACCAACCTGTTGAGCAAAGCCTCCAAGGGTCGTTACGGTCGTGCGAAGGCTGAGGAGATCAAGGCCTTGGCCCAACAGTCAATTGGTGCCAACAGTCCGGCTACATCGTTGGAGTTGCGTCTGACTTTGCAACATCTTGATTTCCTGCAAAAGCAGACTCACGACCTCGACAAGACAATTCGAGTTGCGGTGGAACAAATCCAGTCACCTTTACTGTCTATCCCAGGCATCGGTACGACACTGGCAGCCATTATCTTGGCTGAGATCGGGGACATTCATCGCTTCAGCTCACCGGACAAGCTCCAGGCCTTCGCCGGACTCGATCCATCGACGTACCAGTCAGGAAAATTCAAAGCTGACAAAACGCCGATGGTCAAGCATGGCTCAACCTATCTCCGCTGGGCGTTGATGCAAGCGGCACGGTTGGTCGCTATGAACTGTGAGACCTTCGGCCGATACCTTGCAACCAAGCAGGCTCAAGGCAAGCATTACTTCGTTGCCCTTGGCCATACGGCTAAAAAACTCATACGCGTCATATTTCACATTCTGAATGCCAACGAGGACTTTGTCCCTCAGACGTAACTGAGTTCATCGTTCGTTGCCAAGCCTGCTCCAGACGGCTCAGGCTTTTTCAGCATGCATTATTTTCAAAGATCGCTCGTTCTAACGGCAACGCTACTTCTCCTCATCTGCCCCTTGACTTCATATAGTCAGTCTTTGGAAGACCTCGATGGGTGCGTCGATACATCGGGTGTACGAGACGCTACGGATGGTTGCTCAAACAGGATGGATACGGCCTTGGCCTTCACGGGGTGAGTGATCTCGGGCGCACCGCCGATTGCGATTACGGCGGAGGCGCCTCCGGGCGATGGTCGGGGGCACGACAAGCGCAGATCCCTTGCGTACCCTGCATACCTTGGGCGGTTATCCTTGGTATTCTGCGGCCTCACCCCGGGTTCCTCTAAAGGCCGGAACGCGAACCGCCGGGGCACACTGCGACTTCATCCCCTAGTCATCCATCTCCCCCGGATGCGGTACGCGAACCGCGAGGATATCTTTCTCTGCCTCCCGATCGGAGACGCGGAGAAACCCGGGAATCGGGTCGATGTCGTGATAGGCTGCCCGCGCCGGCGCAAGGCCGTCGTCGGCGGCCAGGATCGTGCTCTGCCCATAAAAGGATAGATCGAGAATGTCGCCGGTAAGCATGGGGTTGACCCCGTAAGTGAAGGCCCCATCCTCGACGACCGCACGCCAGCTGCTCTGGAGCCACTCTTCCTGTTGCCAGGGTTCCCAGGGCCCGGGGTTGGCGCTGGGCTGCACCAGGATATCTGCTTCCTCAAGCCGGTCGACGATTTCGCAGAGGAACGCGTCCAGGCAGATCATCACCCCGAGCTTGCCGAGGGATGTCGGAATCGGCTCGATATCCTCGATGCGCCCCGCGCTGAGGTCCAATCCCCCGGGACCTTCCAGGTCGATAAGGTGCACCTTTCGCTGCACACCCAGTACGGCACCCTCGGGGCCGAAGACTGCACTGGCGTTATAGACATTTCGGAAATCCCCCGATGCGTCGGCATCCGGCGCACCCGGCGCCGCAGCGGGTACGTAGCGCGCCATCACGCCATCACTCAGTGCGGCGCTCCCCGCCACGATGTACGCCTCGTACTCGCGGGCAAGGCGCGAGAAGGTCTCGAAATACGCGGCGGCCATTTCCGATTGGTCCGCCAGGAAAAGGGCACGCGCCCAACCGACGCGATGGCGTATTCTTTGATAGCCGACCCGCAGCAGGTTCTCGCGAATCACCCGTTCCATGCCGTCGTCCAGGCCGTCTGCCCCCTCCAGCGACGATTGCTTGTCAAAAAGGATGGTGAGCAATCCGATGTCCTCGGGAAAGACCACCAACGTATCCCGGCCGAGATCGTATCGCCTGTCGGCGGCCTCCATCGCCTCCCGCATGGCTTGTTCAAAGGTCGCCCGATCGCGATACACTTCCTCCGTCACGTGTGCCTGCACGGCCACGAGCTGCACTTCTTCCGGCGCCTCGCGGGGTTCGGGGGTGAGTGCGCGAATGGGAGATTCCTCTGGCGCACAACCCGAGACGAGCAGGAGTGCGAGTGCGAGCACAAGGATCGCCGTCGTCGATTTCCATCGGTTCACGTCCATGGGCAATTCCTCCTCACGCGCGGCCGCCTCTTCCCGCGCGAAACCGTTCTCCCACGTGCTCCGGAGGGGACCATCCGGGACGTAACGTCCCCTTCCGCCCACACCACGTTCGGCATCGGGGATCCGGTGCCACTCCGAAAGGGCGCCACGGGAGGCTCACTCGACCAACAGAAACGCGTATCGGTTCTGCCATTGCGTCGGCTCCGCGAGAACCTCCGCCGGATACCCCAGCTTATGCACGGTGGCGAACACATCGACGGCCAATGCCTCCGGGTTGGGTCGGGACCACTCCTTGTCACGACATTGTCTTGGCGAACCGGCACACCGCTCACACCGGTAGCAAACCGTCATGGGCAACGCCATCACCTTCGGGTACCCATCGAGGAATAGCCGCCGTTCCAACGCCATCAGGTTCTCGTCCACATCGGACAGGAGCGCGGCGGAACCGGCCATATGACAGTCGACAATCTGCTTTCGTAACACGGCGACGCGGGAATATTCGGATAGGAACGCGCGGCATTCTCCTACACCCGGCAGGTTGGGCGGGCAAACGGCACTGATCCCGTACCCGGCGCACTTGAATTGGCACACGAACCGTACCCAGTGGCGCACATCGATATCTTCGCCCGCAATCCAGCGGAAATCATCGAAACCGTAATCGGAAATGGTAGCGTCAAGTTGGCGGCCTTCCATCAAATCACCCTTCCACACCCTCAGCAGGTCGAGTGGACGTCTCCGGCATCGATCGTGATGGGGGCGATTGCTTTCAATCTACCAGAGGTGGGCGATAGCGTCGAATCGCGAAGGATGGTTTGGCCTTCCCGGGCTCGCCACGGCATTTCTCATCGCGTTTGTCCGAAACGCACCCCTCCAACCCCCGCGAGTGGGTCGGGGGTATTGCATTATGGACGAGCACCGGGTTCGATCAAGAGAACGACACTGCTTCCGGTATCTCCTAACATTATCCGGATTGAGGCAAAACGGCGCGGGATGGCCGCATCGAGAGCCACGCCCGAAGAGATGTGTCCTTTCATGGTTCCGACCACGAATAAAATGCCATTTTGAGCATCGCGTTGTGCGCTGATATGAATCGTCCCCGCAAGCACCACCTACCCCGCGCTACAAGGGGGGCGCGGCCGATCCAGGGAGGCCTTTTGTTATGGGCCGGGAGATTGCGGATCACCCCGGCAGGGCGATCCGCATCGCGCGCAAGCGCTGGCGATCAAGGTGAGGTTGCGCCACCATCGAAGCTCCATTGGGGCACGTACATGTCATCGTAGAGAAGCATGCCGTGCTCGCCGGTGCCATCGTCCATGGTCTTCATGCCGTGATCGGAGAAGACGACCATCCTTCCATCCCAGGCCGCGTGTAGACGAGATAAATACCCATCAACGGTGTCGATCGTGGCCAGCGTCTCTTCCGCAAACGCCCCGTACGCATGCCCAACCGTGTCGGGGCTTTTAAAGTGCACGAAGAGTAAGTCGTACTCGTCTTCTATGAGCGCCATACTGCGCTCAAAGATCGCGGAATCCTCACATCCATCGGCATCAGCCCGCGTAACAAGCGTCGGCGTGATACCGAACTCGATGGGAGAGATCGGCCCCATCACGAGGGCGGAACGCAATCCCCTATCCTCCGCCCATTGGAAGATCGTGGGGACCTCTGGAACCCTTGTATTGCGGGTAATAATCCCACTGTCGGGGGGCAACGCACCCGTGACTGCAGCCGCGAAATTCACCGGAGTAATGGAAGGATATACGGCCAGAGCCTGGACCAGCCCCTCCCTGGACGCCAAAAACGGCATCCGCCCATGCGCCGTCATGTGCAAATACTGATGCCAACCCAGGCCATCTACGAGCACGACCAGAGCCGGTGTATCTCCTCGAAGCCACCCCACGGCTTCCTCGTACACATCGGTATTCTTTCTGGCGGGAGGATCGAGGATCAGGCCCTTGACGGCGGGGATTTCCGTCCCGTCGTCGTCGTGATAAGCCAGGGACGCATCCTCGAGGACGAACCGCCCATGCGGATCGCAATCGTGCATCTCTCCGCCTCTCCCTACTACGAGCATGGCATCGAATGCCTCCCGGTCGACCAGACGCTCGACGTCCACGACGCGCTCCCGCTCGTATATGGTCGCCTCGAGACGCACACCATCTTCGACCTGTGCGGAGGCCCCCACGTGGCTGGGCCGCACGTCATAGCCTGCGAGCAGGAGACTGCCCACGGTATGGCGCGTTAGGTTTTCTTCAGAACGAATGACATTGATGGTCTGATACGCGTCGGGATCCTCCGCGATGATGATGAGCGTCCGTAGATCCTTGATATTGCTGCTGATGGGATAACGCGGGTTGATTGCTTCCCACGCGTGTTCCTTGCTCCAACCGATCCGGCTATCGACGAGGTGAGAACCGGGTATCACAGCCGAGCGGCCGTCGTGGCCGACGAGGGCCAGCTGGAAGCCCTCGGTCAGTGGTCCGGCTTCCTCGATAAGCGCAGCGAGCGAGATGCTCGTGATCCTCCGTTCGCCGCGCGTGATTTCCTCGATATCCCACTTTTCGGGATCGAGCGTATCGATCTCCGTCGGTCTCTCGACATCGCCCGTGACACGAAGGCCCGCAATCCTCTCGGGCTCACCATCCACGAAGGGATTCGAACACCCCAGTAGTAGCGTCACGGCCAGGACGGCCAGAATCGAGATTGCCCTGCGCCATGGTACATTCACAAGTATCCCCCGCTTTCGTCGTCCTCACAGGTACCGATCCACTATCATCGGGGACGGTATCTTCCTCTTCAGCCTTACCATGCTGCCTGCATCACCGTGTCTCGAGGTGCAAAAATCCTTCACTCATCCCGGCGTCCTCGCCTATCGACGGGAGTCGATGTTTCACGGGACGCCGAGCAATATAGCACACCCGGGATCCATTCATCCCAAGCAGCCCTCCCGGCATACCCGAATGCGTTCGCAGGCGTGGGAGTCGTTCCCGTGGCGGGCTCCCGGTGGGATGCGCGAAAGAGCGCAATGAGACAGGACCGAAAATTCGGCGGTAGCCGATCCGCGACGCGCTGCGCCCGGTGTTGCTCGCCCGCGCATCGAGGCAAAGACGCATTTGTTCGCACCATCATTCGCCGACCGACGAACGGGTATCGACCCCTTGCGCATGTATTTTGGGATTCGCCGCCAAAAAACGCATCAGGCGAAATGAGAGGGCCATCTTGCTGGGTAGATGGCATGGATGCTGGACATGAAGTCGATTCTCCTTTCCGAGCGCGGGAGGCCCCGGGGTTTCCCCCTGGACCCTGCCGACCACCCGTCCCTAGCCGCAAACGCCCTTAGGCCGGGCGGTTCGGAGAATGCTGCATGATCACTTGCAATGGAGGCCGATCCACCCACCGGGTGAGATCGCGCACCTGCTCCCATTGTACATCGAAAGCATCTGGATGCCACAGGGTGTTCGCGTATCCCACCAAAAAACAGGACCAGGGCGCCCATGCTAACGGGTGGCGTCGGCGTCGATAGATACCCCTTTGACGAAAGCCGGGCCGCATGTGACCCCGTCCGACAGCGACCGAGTCCCACGGCATGCCCGCAGCCCCCAAGGAGGTTTCGAATGCCCCGGCGAGAAATGTTTCATCACTTGTCACAGCGGACCGCATGGGCGCCCCTGTTCTCGGCTCGACAGGCGCCGACCGCGTGACGAGCGACGATGCCTGCCACGCTTCGCATTGGACAGTGTACCCTGCACGGTACGAAAGGAGAGTCAGATGACGCATCGCCAGAAGACGTTGGGACTTTTGCTCGCCTTACTCATGGCGATCCTGGCCTTTACCGCGTACGGCTGCGGTGGGGCTTCCGAACCCGATGCGCCCGCAGCACCGGAGGCCGACGCACCGGCAGAAGCGGAGGCCCCTGAAGCAGAGGAGGAAGACGAAGAGGCGGAGGAAGAAGAAGCACCCGAGACCGGACCGTCTGTCACCGATATCCGGAACCCGACGGACCTGGGCGGCATCGTACAAGACTTCGCGCACCTGCGCTGGACTTTCGGTGGAATGGAACAGGTATACACCTACGAAGGGACGGATACCGTAGACGGCCAGGAGGTAGACAAGATCACGATCATCACGAACGACGGCGATTCAAAGAACACCTTCTGGGTCGAGGACGGGACCGCGGTACGCATGGCCTCGAACGGGGATGTCCTTGACGACGACATGGCCCGTATGCTCATGCAACCCTTCCTGCGTGCGATCTTCATGCCGTTCACCGCCGTGCGTACGCTGAACGTTCCACGGATCGTGAACCAGGTGCCAGACGGGTGGCGCATCGAGGTACTCGATACCGGGACCCAGGACTTCGGAGACCTCACCGCCCAGGTGACGCGGGTGCGCGCCAACGCCTCCCCACCCGCCGTGACGGAGGGAAACGATTTCACCGTGATCTGGGACATCGGGGACTTCGGGGACTTCGAACTCATCGTGCGCTGGGAAAATGAGGACGAAGCGGGCGACGAACAATATAACTTCCTCATGAGCATAGAGGAAGTCCGGCTGCGGTAATCCTGCAAAAGGTGCCTCCCGCACGCCGTACCGCAGCCCGGGCATTCATTGCCACTTTCCTGTCCCTGATCCGGCAAGGCGACACCCGCAGGACCGGGAATGGTCTCCACCATGATGATGGGCCCATCACCCAACGACGGCATCAACCGTCGGGGTGCGGGCCCATCGCGGACAGGGCGTCAGGCGGAATATCCGCCGGGGGTTGTCGTGCGGCTATCCCCTGCGCCGAACCAGGTATGCTCCACCGATCGCACTCAGCAATCCCAGGAACGCCATGCCCTGTGCGGGACCACCGGTGCGAGGCAGGTCTTCGTCTTCTTCGGGATCCTCTTCGGGCTCCGGTACCGGGGCCGGTTCCTCTTCGTCCTCATCGGCCGGGACCATCACGGCATCGATGACGTGAATCATGCCGTTGGTGCATTCGATGTCTGTCACGATCACCTGGGCACCGTCGACAAATACGGCACCATCCTCGATGCTCACGAGCACTTCGGCTCCCGAGAGCGTGGCGACGCTCTGGCCGTCTAGGCCGATGACATCGGCCGCACTGACGGATCCAGGCACGACGTGATAGAGAAGGATATTCCCAAGGGCATCGGGATCCGCGAGCAGATCCGCCAGCACGCCGTCGGGCAACGCCGCGAAGGCATCGTCGGTGGGCGCGAACACGGTAAAGGGACCGTCACCTTTCAATGCGTCGACCAGGCCGGCAACACCCAGGGCCGTGGTCAGCGTATCGAAATCTTCGTTGAGAATGGCCGTCTCCACGATATCCCATTCCGGGAGAAGCACGCTGTCGATGGCGTGGATTACACCATTGGTACACTCGATGTCGGCGGCGACAACCTCCGCGTCGTTGATGAAGACACCGTCGTCCGCAGTAATATCGATCATTTGTCCCTCGAGGGTGGCAACGCTTTCCCCGTCAAGCGCGATGGCGTCGGCAGCCATGACCGCGCCCTCGACCACGTGGTACAAAAGGACTTTGGTGAGGATGTCGGGGTTATCCAGGAGCGTCTCGAGTACGCCGTCGGGCAGTGCCGCGAAGGCATCATCGGTGGGCGCGAACACGGTGAAGGGACCGTCGCCCCTAAGGGCTTCGACCAATTCTGCGGCGGTCAGGGCAGTGACCAGTGTATCAAAATCTCCGGCATCGATGGCGGTATCTACGATATCCTTTTCCGGCTCCTCGGCCAATACGGCGGTACCGGCAAACAATGTGAGCAACAGGACCAGCGAAATCACGACGAACTTTCTCACTCATCACACCTCCGTGAAAGATGTTGCCACCCGGTTCGGATCTTGGCCGAAGTATGTTGATGACCGGACGCACCTCGCGGTCGTCGGCCCGTGACTAGACCTGCTTTCGGGCCTCGTATCCACATCCGAGATTGGCTACAAGAACATTCTGCCCATCTCCTAGGAATCGAAACCATTTAGCGTGATATATTCCGAAAGTCGTTGCATACTGCGCGTACCCGGGGTGATCATCCCATCCGTCGGGCGGGAACCCCCCGGGAACGACGGACCTTGCATATTATGCCGAGGTAAATGCAGCTGTCGAAAGAAGGGTTGCACCGCACCCCGTGCCCGGGCCTTGAACCGGAAACGGATGGCAACGGTCGGATTGCCTTCACCGTCCGCCCGCGCACGCAGCGCACGGGGCCGCCACCCGACAGCTGCCGGTAAGCTGCATGGGCCAGGCGGAGAAGGGTTTCTTGCTTCAGTCAGGGGCAGGAATCGATTCGGATAATCCGGCGGCATCTCGAGGGTCCCGGTGTCGATACAAAGCCCTGACACCGGGACCCTGCAACGGGGTTTAGTCACCCGGATGGAGGATGGTGAACCTGGCCACGCTGGGCAATACTTCGCCCGTGTCGAGGCACTCCGCCTCGTTGCGCACGCGATACCGTCCCGGAACCACTTCTTCTTCGAAGGCCTCTTCGGGGACAAAGCGGGCTTCATGCACTTCTCCGGGCTCCAGCACCACTTCCGCGGGCAAGGTGGCGATCTGCAGGGGCATTTCCAGCCATTCGCCGTCGCGATAAGCCTCGATCGTATAGGGGAAACTGTCCATCCCGAGGCGCACGTCCGTAATCCCGACATTCTCGCTATAGACCGTCACCGTCTCATCGCGCCGGTATTCTCTCCCGTCCAGGCTGGTCTGGACTCCTGGGCCCTTTTCGGTCAGTACCACCTCGCGGGTGATTGGCTCGTCCACCACGTCAACCCCACCCTGGACATCATGATATCCTTCGGCACGAACGCGATAGTCGTATCCCCGGGGGATCAGTGAGAAGGCCGCCATTCCGTCCGCATCCGTCTGCTCCTCGGCCCCATCGACGGTCACCGTCGCATCTGCGACGGGCGCACCGGTCTCCGTGAGAACCTCGAAGGTAACGGGAACGGGCCCGGCCACATGCAAATCTTCTGACGCGCGAAAGCCCGTATCGGTGCGCGAAAAGACGATCTCGTGCGGCGACTCTTTCCAGGCGCCCGTATCGTCGCATCCCAGCTGGGTCCCGGGGGGCGTAAACGCATCGCCCGGATCGATCTCCAACTCGACCACGGTGTCGTCCGGGATGTCCTCGTGGGGCCGGTAGACCACCACAAAGCCCCCGGGCGGGGCGGTGGATTCCAAAGAGATGTCCCCGGCCGGCGACACGGCGATGTCCTCGGCGTCACCTTCAAAGTACACGCCCTGGGCAGCGGCCTCGGAGAAATCGATGCGCAGCGACTGATCCGCCGGCATTGCTCCGCAAATACGTGCCTCAAGCCCCAGGCTCTCCGGTCGCTCGCAATAGAGGGTATCGATGTGCAGGTCATCCAACCCAGCATCCGGCTCGACGATATCGAAGGTCGCTATCAGTGTCATATCCTCGCCCGTCTCGTCGTCGGTAACCTGTTTTCGCACCCGGTAGGTCTCCCCCGGCTCGGGGTCCCTTTCCTCGAAATCCTGTTGTGGGACAAAGGACTGTTCGAGCTTCTCCGAGGGTTCGAGCACTTCGAGGACCATGATCCAGGCGAGGTCGAGGGGCACATCCACCCACTGGTCGTCTTCGCGAACCTGGATTTCAAAGGGATGACCGACCGTGACGGGATTCTCCCCGAGGTTTACCGTCGCCATTTCCACGGTATCCGCTGGGTGATATTCGTGCGCACCGAGGTAAAGGGTCGGACCCAGGTCGATATGCTCCAGGGACCGGTCCAGGATGGAGACGCTCTCGGCCCGGGTGATGGATGCGTCGGGACGGAAGGTATTGTCGGGGTAACCTCCCATGATATCGGCTTCTGCAACGGCGGCGACCGCCTCCTCCGCCCACGCGGGGACGGCGTCAGCGTCGGTGAATGCCTCCAACCCATCGTCCCGGGCGTCGTCTTTCTCCTGGTCCAGTAGGACGCGCAATATGGAGGCTGCCTCCGCCCGGCTGATGGGTGCATGGGGACGGAAGGTTCCATCCGGATACCCGGAGAGATAACCCGCGGCGATGCCCTTGGACACCTCCTCCGCATACCAGGCCTCCTCATCGACGTCGGGAAATGGGGGTTCTACCCCGTACGTAAACCCGAGGGCGCGGTTGGTCATGGTCGCGAACTCGACCCGCGACACGGGCGCGTTCGGGCGGAACGTCTCGTCTCCGTATCCCGATACCCAGCCTTCCTGCAGCCACCGTTCGATTGTATCCTGGGCCCAATGCTGTTCGATGTCTCCAAAGACCACGAGGGTGTGCCCGGGATTGGGCACGACCAGCAACAAGGAAAGTATAAACGCAACAACTGCAATTCGCCACGCAAGCGTGCGCAAAAATCCTTCCTCCCTTCTGAATGTCGGAAAGATCGATCTGCAAGCAAACGAACACAGGCTGCCTGACCGTCCATCATCTATTCACCAGCAAGCCATGCAATTCGCGACGTGTCACGGGGCATGCAAAACGGGGCTTCCCACCGCCTGAGAGAATCGCACCGGGGCGGGGTTCCATCATCGTACCTTCTCAAAGTTCCTTCGATGGGATGTCAGCGGATACCTGCCACCACCCGTCGCCACCTCGCCCAGGAAACGTCGGGATGCGCGGGTGCAGAATACGGTATGATGTGGGTATCATGCGGAAAGCGGATCGGGAGGACCAACCGTCGTCCACATGGAAGCTGCATCCTGTCCCCCGGATGGATACCGTGCCGAATGCTGTCGCCTTTTTGAACGGACGGAAGAACCATGGATATCGAACGATTCACCGAATGCGCCAACCGAATCGTGGACGAAGAGGTCCCCGAACCCCTCCTTCGCGATCTGAACCTCGGGATCGTCGTTGCCGATGAGGTCAAACGGGAGGGGGCCAATACCTATGTCCTCGGCCAGTACTCCGTGAGCAGAATGGGGCGATCCGTCGTGCTGTTCTACGGTTCGTTCCGCGCCCTGTACGCGGACAAACCCGAGACCTCATGGGAGCTACGTATCCGAAATACCATCAAACACGAACTGCGGCATCACGTGGAATCACTGGCCGGAGATGAGCAGCTGGCCCGGGAAGAACGGCGGGAAAGAAGCCGTCGGGCGCAGGGCAGACCGGCAAAGAACCGGCCGGAGACCACCCCCTTCTCCTCGATGCTGCGGCGCATCCGGCGATGGCTGCTGCGCATCGGGAATCCCCGGGAGTAATTGCGGGTCGTGGTTTGATCCGATCCGTTTCGATACGATGTTCTTTGTACGGTGCGCCGGGGCACGCGTGATCTCCCCGCCTCCCCGCACCCCGTTCGGGTTGGTGTCGCACCGATTCGCGTGATCCCCCGCCCATAGTACCCGGGGCTATTTGACGAAAGGGGCATCTCCTTTGTTCGACGAAAATTGGCGGCAACGCGTCATCCGAAGCCTGGCCAGCGAACTCGACCACGTCGAGTCGGGCGTCGAGGGGGCGATCGACCTCCTGGACCAGGGCAATACGCTTCCCTTCATCGCGCGCTATCGCAAGGAAGCGACGGCAGAAATGGATGAGACCAAGCTAAGGAAACTGGTTCGGCGCTACGAATACCTCGGTCGTGTCCGGGAGCGAAAATGTGAAATCCTCAATGCCCTGCGAAACCAGGGGGCGCTGACGAATCGCCTGGAGGAGGCCTTGGACGCCGCGGCGTCCATCCAGCAGCTGGACGACCTCTATCGACCGTTCCGCCCGAAGAGAAAGACCCGGGCGAGCCAGGCGCGCGCGCGAGGCCTTACGCCACTCGCCGAGGGAATGTTGCGCGGGGAAAACCGAAACACCCTGCTCAGCCAGTGGTACGCGGAGAATTCCTCTGAGGATGGGGATCATCTCGATCCCGAGGATGCTTTGGCGGGTGCCCGGGACATCGTGGCCGAGGTCGTGGCTGAAGACATCGGAGCCAGGGAAGCGATACGGTCTGCGATAAGGAAGTCCGGGACCCTCGTATCCGAGGCCCGGGTCGACCTGGCGGGTACGCCCTATGCACTCTACGGCACGTTTCGGCGGGGCCTCAACACGGTGCGCCCACACCAGGTTCTCGCCATCGACCGGGCGGAACGCGAAAATGCCCTCCGGGTGCGCATAGACCTGGACCATGCCACCGCCAGCGAGACCCTGGCGAACCGCTTCGTGCGAGTGGACAACCCCTGGGCCGATGCCCTGGGGTCCGCGGTAGAAGATGGCTACCATCGTCTCCTGTTCCCTTCGATCGAACGGGAAATCCGTCGGGGACTCACGGAGGGCGCCGAAAGCCACGCCATTTCCGTTTTCGCGCAGAACCTGACGGACCTAATCATGGCACCCCCCATTCCCGGTAGAGTGGTCTTGGGCGTCGACCCGGCCTATCGCAGCGGATGCAAGCTCGCCGCAGTCGGCCCGCGTGGTGACGTCCTCGACGTCGCCGTCGTCTATCCCCATCCTCCCCAGGGCAAGGAGGCGGATGCCCGCTCTACCCTGGCCGAAATGATTCGGAATTGGGATGTGGACATCATCGCCATCGGCAATGGAACCGCCTCCCGCGAGACGGAGGCACTCGTCGCCGGCCTCATCCCCGAACTGCGCCGGGAAGTCTCGTACACGATCGTCAACGAAGCCGGGGCCTCCGTCTACTCGGCCTCGGCACTCGCCGCGGCGGAGTTGCCCCGGTTGGACGTTTCGCACCGGGGTGCGGTCTCTATCGCGCGAAGATTGCAGGATCCCCTGGCCGAGTTGGTCAAGATCGAGCCGCGCTCCATCGGCGTCGGGCTATACCAACATGATGTGGATCAGAAGGAGCTGGCGCGATCCCTCGGCGAAGTCGTCGAGTCCTGCGTAAACCGCGTCGGGGTCGACGCAAACTCCGCGTCGCCTGCGCTACTGACCCACGTGGCGGGAATACGCCCCGGGGTTGCCGAGGCCATCGTCGCGTATCGACGCTCGAAGGGGCCATTCGTGAACCGCAAACAACTTCTCGAGGTCCCCGGACTGGGTATGGTCACGTTCGAGCAGGCGGCGGGATTCCTCAGGATCCGAGGCGGGGACGATCCCCTCGACAACACCTGGGTGCACCCCGAATCCTACCCCATCGCGCGTGACATCCTCGCACACATCGGCGCCTCGCCGGATGCACTCGTGGAGCAGCCCGACTGGGTGCGAAAGACACTGGAGAACACCCGGCCACAGGATATCGCGGAGGTCATCGATGCGGGGCGACCCACCATCAATGACATCTTCGCGGCTTTGTCCCGCCCGGGAAGGGATCCCAGGGAAAACCTGCCACAGCCAATCCTGCGAAAGGATATCATCAGCCTGGACCAGGTCGAGCCGGGCGAGGTGCTCACGGGTACCGTGCGGAACGTGGTGGATTTCGGTGTCTTCGTGGATATCGGCGTCGGCCGCGACGGCCTCGTGCACATATCCGAGCTCAGCGAGGGGTTCGTGCGCCACCCGGGCGACCTGCTGTCCGTGGGCGATACGGTCGTGGTGCGGGTGCTTTCGATCGATCGCGAGAGGGATCGCATCTCCCTCAGCATCAGTGCCGTATAAGCAGAACGCGCGTAAACCGGTGTCCATCCGAGCCTTAAGAACGGCCAGGGCACGGAGGTCGGATCGACTATCGATCGATCTCAAAACATCCCCGTGCTTCGGACACCATGGGACGGGAACAGTTCCCCTGGCCAACCCGCCCCTATCAACCCACGCGAACGTCCGAACCGCTTCGCGTTCGCCCTCCCCCGGCGAGCATGAACGGGCGCTGCGATCCCCAGGCATCGCGCCATCACCAGCCCAGGGCGAGGGCTGCGCCCACGTCGATCCGGGCCAATCTGCACATCCGATGATGCGTTGGTGCGCTTAACCCGGTATTGGCCCACCCATGCCATCCCCAGTGCACGAGCCTGCGCTTTTGGAGGAAACCGCAAATCGGGGGTGAATGTTGAAAAGACGGCGTCGACAGCACGCGCAAGGAGGGATCGCCGCGAAACCTTCCAGGACACCCCGCGCGCACTCGATCGCCGTGCCGACCGACAACACGGAGAAGTCCCGCACGGGACGAGGGGGAATGCACTGCGTTGGCATCCGAAGGAGGAAACCAATGAAGACACGATCGATCCTGTCTGTACTCATCATCCTTTCTTTTCTGTTCATCAACCTTACCGGCACGGTTTCTGCCGCACCGTTCATCGACATCCACGGGAACCCACATCGCGACGCCATCGAGGCGATGACGAGGCTTGGTATCCTGGAGGGCGTCGGGGATAACCGCTTCGCCCCGGACATGGAACTCAACCGCGCGGCCGCCGCCAAGGTTGCTGCGTTCCTGATGGGCTATACGGAAGACGACGCCATCGCTGCCGCAGACTGGAACCCAATGTTCACCGACGTATACCCGGGCATGGGGGCCCACGAATGGGCGATCGGTTGGATCAACCTGATGGCGACCGACGAGATCATCATCGGGATGCCCGGCGGAGACTATCGCCCGGGGGATCCCCTGCAGATGGTGCAGTGGGCGGCGATCCTGACCAGGATCCTCGGGCACGAAACCGATGGGATGGCCTGGCCGGCAGACTACGACACCACCGCGGCCAACCTGGGCCTCACGGGGGGACTCGAATACCTTAGCGCGGCCATCATGAATCGGGCCGAGATGGCCCGGATGACGTCCACCGCCATTTTCGACGTCGAGCGCGCCGACGGCGACAAGATCATAGACGTGGTCGATTTCGAAGAGATCGAGTACGAGCCGGTAGAGGATGTCGTCTACGCTGACGTCGATCTTGAAGTGTCCCTAGACCGCCAGCTGTTGCCGGCCGGAGGCGGGCAAACCGCAACCTTGACTGCCCGGGCCCTGCGGGCCGATGGATCCCCGGCGGTGCACACGCTGATTACATTCTTCGCCGGCATTGAATCGCCGGACCACTTAACAGAACGGAGCAACCAGCTTTCCACCAAGGAGGTTCTGACGGATGCCACGGGCCGGGCACAGGTGACGTATACCACCCTGCCGACCGACGATGATGAGATGATCACCCTAAAGGCCAACGTTCCGACACCGACGGACTGGATTGATCGCGGCGTCCTGCTCATGGCCTCCGATACGGCGGCCATGATCGGAGGGCGGTTGTTGAACCCGTTCACCGGCGATCCGCTCCGCGGATCCATGATCAGCTTTGCCACCGTCGATGGTAGCCGATACGTGCAGCATGATGATGCGACGGATGCCGAAGGGCGCTTCGACGTGGTCGTACTCCCTGGAACCTACCACATGGCTTTGTCCCTCGACTTGCCCACCACTCCCCACCACGATGCAGACTACGAGGGTTCGCACAGTGTTCTCCGGGCCGACGGTTCCGGACACATCCGCATTGAACTGCCCGTGCAAGCGGGAGAGCGAAAGACCGTCAACGCCGAGCGGGGCATCCTGAGGGGCAGCGTGAGTAGTGTCGGCTCACATCCAGACCTGTACATCACGCGCCAGGGTTCGGCAACCGATACCGTGGCGGCCAGGCTGAACCCGGACGGCAGTTTCATGATCGCGCTTCCCGACGGCACCTACGACGTGGGCACCCACACCGGGGCAACCCTGCGCAGTGCCGTCACCATCAGCGCGGGATCCGTCACTGACGTGGGCAATATTCGCTAGGCGGATGGAGCAAGGCAACCCGTCCGGCCGCGCACCCGGTACACCCGGGCACACGCGGCCGGACGTACGCCTGGGGCAGGTGGCCACCGAGGAGCGGCAGTGCGCCCGTTACCGATTTTTAGCGAGAAAGCCTCGCCCGTGAAACGGGCGGGGATGAATCGCTTTTCCTTAAAAAATACATACCTTCTAAGTTTCTACTGAACTATCATTTTGTGTGGATACCTAAATACAGAAGGTGTGTTTTGGACAATGCTGAAATCAAAAAGTTAATTGATAATACCATTGATGAATTAGCAGAAAAACATAACTTTAAAGTATTGAACCTTGAAATAATGCCTGATCATATTCATCTTTTTCTTTCTCGTCCGTGCATCGTCGGGATGGCCGTCGAAAACTGCCTCCATCGGATGCGCCGTCCTACAGGCAAAACGACCGGGTCAGTCGATCGGGGAGCCATAATTGTGCAGGCGAGACATTATCGATGCCGGGGATCGGATTCGGGCTTGTTTCGCTCGTCCTGGTCATCTTCCCCGGCCAAGGCGCCTCGCCCGGGGGAAGTGAAATGACCCCGCGGGAGGAACTCCGCCCGGCTCCTGCCCGCCCAGTCGCGTTCTACAGCCGCGGCGATGAGCGCCTCCATCACCTCGTCTGCCTGACGCTGTAGTGCAGGCATATCGACTCCGCGGACACATCCAGCCTGCACAACCTCCCGGCCATCGATGAACACCCGCTCCACGTCCTCCCCGCGCCCGGAGGTAAGGAGTGCACGAATGGGTTCGGTGATCGGTCCGTAATGGAAACGGGTCAGGTCGATGACCACCACGTCCGCCTTGGCCCCCGGCGCCAGGCGACCGATATCTGTCCTGCCAAGTGCCCGGGCACCGCCGATCGTCGCGGCCTCAAATACTTCTTCCGCCGAGGGCCGATCCGGTTCTCCCGAAGCAACCTTTCCGAGGTACCACGCGGTTCGCATCTCCTCGATGATATCGACAGGCCACATGTCTGTCCCAACGGACACGTTCACGCCGGCATCGATGTAACGGGGAAGGGAGTGCAGGATATCCCCCCCGCGCAGGAAAGGAAGCGGGGAGTGGGCCACCGAGGTGCCCGTCTCGCGCAGGATGGCCAGGTCGTCGATCCCGTAATCGGCAATCACCGGGTGTCCCGAGAGGAAAATCGCGTGACCCAGGATCACGTCGGGACCGAGGAACCCGATCTCGTGGAGGAGACCGACGGGCGTCGTACCGTGACGACGAAAGATGGTTTCCACTTCGCGAACCGATTGCGCGCAGTGGACCTCGATGGGGACCCGAAGCTCCGTGGCGGCCTCCCGGGCGGCCGAGAGCAAGGAGGGACTGTTGTTGTCGACGGCATGGGGTGAGATGAAGGCCCGTACCCGGTCTTCGTGTCGGCTGCCGTACTTTTCTACGAAGGCGATTGCCTGATCCAGCAGATCGCGACCGTAACCGGGCATGTGCAGGTAATCGAAGCGGCCGTCCGGATGGGTCACCGTCTTGTAGTCCCGAAAGGCAAGGGCGACGTACAGGCGCGCTCCCATTTCCCCGGCGACATCGACGAGCATCTCCTCGTCCTCGGGCGGATTCCCTAGCCACCAAATCGTCCCAGAGCCTCCCGCGTCGATGACCGTGGTGCTGCCGGTCCGCAATAGCTGTGCCAGGCCGAAGGCAGCACTGGCGCGCATTTGCTGGCGGCTGAGCGAACGCCCTTGCTCACCCAGCGCGTATTCCGCGGACACGCCAAGACCACGCGCCCTCGGACCCGCGCGGAGACGGTCCACCATGTGCACGTTGATCTCCACACCGACGTGCGCGTGGGTGTTGATGAACCCCGGACATACGAGCTTCCCCCGGGCATCTACCACGCGATCGGCCCGGCCGGGGTACCCGTAACCGACGAAGACCACGCGATCATCCTCGAGGACCAGCTGGCCATTCTCCCATATGCGGTGGGTCCCATCCCCAAACCCCACCACCCAACCACCCTGGATCATCGTCTTCATGCGTGCTTCATCTCCCCTCCCCCGGCGGTTAGCCCACCACCGGTGATTACACCGTCATACCCCACGGCAACGCGCTCTCCCTTGCGGGCATCGCGAGATAGCGGTAAAGGTGACATCGCGTAAACCCAGCCTCGGGCGTCGCTGAAATTCGCAGAGGCCACAGCGGATATCTTGGCGATGTGCTTGAGGAATCCTCTATGTATCGACGTGGCCGGCACCGCGGAAAGCAAGGAAAAGAAGGCGGCCACGGTTGGTATGAACCGTGGCCGCTTGTGGGGGAAGGTGTACGCGCTGTCTCCGATCCAACCCTGTGCGGGTGGTTAGTCGAGGGAAAGGCTGTACAGCACGCCTTCGAAAATGACCACCAAGCGGTTCCCGACGATCGCCGCATTCCGGGCAAAGAGATTGCCTTCCGGCGATTCTGCCACCACTTTCCAGTCCACCGCATCCTTCGATTCCAGTACGGTCCCGTCTCCCCTCACGCCGACATACCCCCCGTTTCGAGGCACTATGGTTACCAGAGCAGTACCGCCCAGATCGGTGTCGATTTCTGCGAAACCACTCCCCGTAAATGCCCAAAGCCGCGTGGTCCCGTGGCGCCAGAAGAGCACGCGGTCCCCGCTGATGATCACCCGCGCCCCCGCGATGGCATCATCGGCGAGCGGGATGTGGGTATCCAAGTCGTGCATGACCGCACCCATCTCCAGGCCCTCATCGGTGACGAAATGATACCTTCCATCGTGATAGAAGTACCGGTTGACCTCGTACAAATACACGTTTTGCATGCTGCTGTGACCCTCTTTTTCGTATTCGTAACGCTTCCAGGTGGTACCGTCCTCGGAGTGCAGCATGATCCTACGCTCGTCCGAACCGATGTAGCCATCGTGGGTGTGCACGATGTTCACCAGGGGATCGTGGCTGCCCATCTCGAAACGCGTCCACGCGGTGCCATCCCCGGAGACATATTGGTTCGGGCGCGAGGAGGTAAATCCGAAGAATCGGCCGTTGGCCGCTCCAAAGCGCGTCGGCGCCACTTCGAAGGGGTGATCTACGACCTGCCATTGTTGCCCGTCATCGGATACGACGATATCACCCCGGTAGTTGAAGGCCAGGCAGCGCCCCGACTCCACGAGGAGCCCGGAAAACCCATCCTCGGGCGTGGGCACATCGACCACGTGCCAGTCGCCGGCCATACCTCCCGGCGCCACTACCGCTCCGGGAAGCCGGACCTCGCCGTCGGTGTCCACCAGGCTACTCGCCGTCGTGTTATGGTAATTGATGGTGAATTCGATCACGATTTCCGTGCCATCGCCGGCGATGACAGCCTCGTATTGCGACACCGGCCACCCCGTGTCCGGGCGTTCGAAGGTGATACCGGTCCACCCGTGGGGGTCGGTGAGGACGACATCGGCCTCGGCCACCACATCCCCTTCATCCGGCCCGGTGCGGAGGACTCCGGACATTTCTCCCGACTCTACGCCATCGTATACGACCCACGCGTGTACCTGCTCGACCCCGGTATTATAGAGGTCCACGGCATCCACCGGGATACCATCCACGAGTGCCTGGGTCATGAAGCCCAGGAGAAACCGTGCGTCTCCCCCTTCGCCCAGCGGACCCTGCATTTCGTCGATCGCCCCTCTTAGGGAGGCGGCGTCGAAGGGTGCCTGCAATTCATCATCATCATCTTCCGCGTCGGCTTCAGCCGCATCACCCGAGGCAGAGGGACTCGCTTGTTCTCCAGGGTCCACCGGATCCTCCTGCGACCCGCCACAGCCAACCAGCATCGCCGTAAGCAGGATAAGCGCCAGCCACAGGCGCATGTGCCCGAAAACCCACCCTCGGTGCCACTTTCCCCTCGCTGCCCGAGGCTTATCGACGCGAAAATGCCTTGTGGACACTAAGAATCAATCCTCTCCGAATCACGCGGCCAGTATCATCCGGCAAAGAATACGTGGATACCAAATGCCGTCTGGCAACAGGATAGGGATCCTCCGGCTCGCCGTCATCACCCCGCGGGGTGATTGACGATCATAACCATCGGAAGGAAGGGGGAATCCAGACAGGTATCGACACCGGCCACCGAGAGAAACGCCTATCTGCCCTGGCATATTCAATCCACCTTGAGGGCACAACGAATCGCCAGCGGGGTAATGATAGCCACGCCGAAAGCCGCACCCACGTACGCGGCGATCTCATAACCCCCTAAACCCGTCCTTTCCGGAATGCCCGATCCACCCAGGTAGGTGCCTCCCAATATCAGTCCGATATAGGCGCCCCCAAGGATTCCGAGGGCAAATCCGAGCAGTCCAACCCATAATGCTCTCTTGTACCGTGACGACAAAGACACCCACCACTTTCTAGCAACATAAGTTGGTTATTCTCCCCTTGTGACCAACAACCTACCGTGCCTCGCCTCGACCGGGGCGTCACGGACTGGCCACGACATCGCGTCACCAATGTGCTGGAGTTCCCCTCCTCGGGACATCCCCACCCCGAGTCTCTTCGCCGATCATGTGCAAGCCCGGCCTCGATTAGCCCCACGCACCGCTGCCGTTTCAGCCGCCTGCCATATCACCTTCGACAGGAATCGCACGAGTCGGTCCTAAGCACGAAACATTACGACTCGGTGAAGAACGTTCTCCAATCGCTCCTTCCCAGGTGCAAAATAACCGTCTAAAAACCGACCGGATCGACATATTACCAGTAGAGGATGCATCAATGGATACGTTGCGTCGGGAGTTGCTCATTCGACCTTCTGTATGTTTATGGATGGAAGGGGTATCGATATCGTGTGGTTGCGCATGAAGAAGCAAGGCGGTTTCAGCCTGATCGAACTGGTCACGGTCGTCATCATCATCGGAGTCCTGGTTTCCATCGCCATCCTGGTTTACGACGGTACGCAGACGCGTGCCCGAGAGAGGGCGGACGAGGCGAATATCCGTATTCTCAACAGTTCGACCCTGCAGTGGATGCTGGATGACGAGAGTCGCGACCCACGGGATGAAGACACCGAGTCACTTCAGTCCAAGCTGGAGGATGCCTACGTGATGGGATGGCCGGAATCACCGACGGGAACCGATTACGTACTCGACGAAGGACGGTGGGTCCTGGACGACTGATATGCTGAAGTGAGATCCGTTCACCGGATGCGGTGGTTTGTGTCATCGAATAGCCGCCCCTGCCCATCGGGGCACTTGGTACCCATGACTGATCGCGCCGGGAATCGACGCCGACGTGCTCTAACCCACGAAACACTTTTGGCATCGCGCAAAGCGCATAGTCACACGTACCCAGCTTACGCCACAACCAAGAACACGCTTCCATACCCGCGCTGAAGCCACCGGCCTTGCGTGGACAAGGGCGGGAACGGTGACGATGGCACGTACCGTTTACCAAGTCATATGCAGTTGGAAAACCCTTCGCCCTGCCAAAGCCTGATGATGGAAGAATATTCTGCCGCAGTTAAATCCCTGCAGATCCTGAAGGGTAATATTTCCATGTTTTCAATCTCTATCAAGGGGTATGCATTATTCATTCCATTTGGAGGAGTTGAACCACCATGAAGAAATCTCTTTCAATCCTCGCCCTCGCTCTGCTGATCGTAATGCTGTTTTCAACGGTTGCCTTCGCAATGCCGGCTCGCTTTCATCCACCCGTCCGACGACTCGATCTGCCGTCCGCATCCGCCCGTGGGCTCCATATAGGTTGTGAGAACCTGCCCGAAAGCAGTATCGCCGCGCATGTATTCTTGTTCATGCTGGCACCGGAAAACCATCGCCCAAACAATGATTGACCAAATGATCGTGCATCCGTGAGGACATAGCAGGTGCTCCCATCCACCCCTTCCCGGTGGGAGCACTTTTTTGGGCACAGAAATACCTCCAGCCTGTATCAGGCGGCAGGCACGATACGCTCGTCGCCTTCATGCGGTCAAGTGGGGTCTTTACATTGACTGCATTGGGCCGAATTGCAAACGAGGACCCACGAGCAAGTCGGCTTCGAATCACATACTCCTATTTGCACGGGCGAGGTCACCTTGATCGAACCCACATGGCGCAACATTCTTCTCGCGTTTAAGTCTAGCGGCGCAGGGGAATCAAGAGATGTGCCCAAGAACCAGCGCACTACCCCTCCGGTATCCATACAATGTGGGGTCAAATACACATGTAGCCTCCCTCTTGAAGCGGACAAGGAGGCGTCTCAGCGCTCGCCATCCGGCGCTTATCTGTGCAGAAGCGCAAAGATTCCGGTTGGCGTATCGCGGGCCGACCGAATCCATTTACAGACAGCGACTCCTTCCGCCTCCTTTGAGAGCACCCGTCGGTTTCGGCCCGTCGTCACTCGCCAAACATGAAGTCGAAGCTTCCGTAACGCGTGTGCCTGCGAGCGATGTCATCGGAGTCAGCATGGTAGGCGACAAGGAGGGTGTAGACCTGCCCCGGCGCCATCCTGTCCACCCGATAGCCCATTGCACCCGGGAAGGCGACCGGGTAAGAAAACTCCATCACCCGCGCTTCATCTTCCCGTGCCAGGAAGAACCCCTCGATGGCGGTTTCGGAGACCTCCGAATGGGTCCGTCCGCGACCGACGTCATCACGTGAAGCGGCCATGTCCCCATCCATATAGCCCAGTATCATGTTGGCACCGTCCATGCCACCACCCTGCGCGTTTAACCCGACGGAAATCCACCCATCCACGTCGGCCCGTACGTGGACATAAAGCGCATCCCCGTGATGCGCGAGATGGACCTCGGCCCCGGCGACCGCCACCCCTTCCCCGGGGTAGTCCGCAGTCTGGCCATCGACTTGCACGGGCGTATCGACGCGATGCATTAGTGGCATTTCCTCCCCTAGCTCCTCCACCACAGGATCGGCGCAAGCCATCAGCAGCATAGACATCACGAGTACGGCAATCCATATCGTTCTCAAGACCATCCGCCTTTCTCCAATCACGCAGCCTTTGCAACGATCACCCGGCACTTTTGCCGACGAAGGCGTCGTAGATCAGTCGCGATACCCGCGGCAGTACCAGCTGGTTCTCATTATCGACCGTCGGGGGGCGATCGCTACAATCCTCATCCACCACCGACACCGCGTCGGTGCAATTGCGGCTAAAGAGGGAAATCACGTAGTCGCATTCGGGCGCATAGACGATCCCGGCGCTGCACTTGACGCCGATCGTGGTCCCACTTTTGCTGGCCACGCGCACGATGGGTTGTGAGGCCGGATCCTTGGGCCGAATGCGGTCCGGGGGAAGGTAGCGGAGAATATCGGTCTTGTAGTGGTTGCCCAGCATGATCCCGAGCATCTCCCGGCTTGCCTCCGGGCTCACCACTTCCCCGCGGTATAACGCCTCGAAGAGGATGCCGAAGTCGAGTGCCGAGGTTTCTCCGAACGGAATCTCCGCTTCCTCGCCGACGTGTATCATGGGTCGGTTAATGTGCGTACGGCGCATTCCCAGGCGTTGCGCCATCTCGTTGATATTGTCGAGACCGACCAGGCGGATCATCTGGTTCGTCGCTACGTTATCGCTGACGATCATCATCAGTACACACATGTCGCGCACACTGAGGGTAAGGTCGGGGCTCAGGTCGCGTAAGACCCCGGATCCGAAGGTCCGTTCCCGACTCTCCTGCGCCAATTGATCGGGATCCTCCAGGCTGAATTGGCCTTTGTCGGCCTGGCGAAAGACCTCGGTGAGCACCACCGTCTTCACGGTGCTCGCCGGCGGATTGGGCTCTTCTGCGCGGTAGTGGATCGTCTCACCGGTATCCATTCTGCGGGCGTAGATGCCGAGATCCCCCGAAAAACGCCCCTCGATCTCGATCAGGTTCTCGATGATTTCCATGCGCTCATCCCTTCGCGTCCACATCCCAGTCTCTCGGTGCACCGCGGCAGTGCGGGTTGGTCATCACGGTTTTTCGCCGGCCACGACGTGATGGTGGTTCCTGCCGAACCGGACCGCGTGGGTCCAACACCAAACTACCTTCGATATACCACGGTTGGGGTGCAAACCCCGGGCAAGGCCATCGGAGCCGGTCCACGGATGACCACCCCGGGGAGAGTATACCCGCAGAAGAACACTCGACTCACCCTCATCCCTCGCGCTCAGGGATCGGCGGCCACCCTGATACCCGGGATCGGGGATCACGTGATCCGGGAATTCCGCGAACGGTCGATCCGCTGCCCGAAGAGACTGGAATCCGCACTCGTGCAGAGGAATATCCCCTCCAGCACCATCCTACCCCGCGAACACGTACGGTACACCGCACCCGGGGAACCCGGTGGTACCCAGCACCCCCGGTTTCTCGGCTTTACTGCGAGATTTGTCGGCGCCTATCACCCCGGAAGTGTCCATTCCCCCACATGCCCCTTGCGTACGCAGGAACCCGGACGGAGACGACGTATCTGTGCCACTGGGGGAACGCACCATCGATGGAAATACCTTATTTCGACAAGGAGGAATGCCCATGCAGCTGCCACCGGAGGCATCACGCCTACTCCGAGAGCAAAAACTGTGTGTGCTTTGTACCAGTGCCCAGGATCTACCGCACGCGTCCCTCATGGCCTTCACCTACCTCCCTGAGGAGAAGGTCGTGATCTTTGCCACGCGCCGCGAAACCACCAAATCGGAAAACATCACGCGTAACCCCCGGGTTGCATTGCTCGTCTTCGGGGGCATCGAGGAAGCAGGCGTCTCCCTGAGCTGTACGATCGAGGGGACCGCGCACTTCGTCCCCGATGCGCAAGCAGAGGTCTATCGCGCGGTCCATCATCGGCGCCACCCAAACCTCCCCTCATTTACGGAGGAAAGTGATGTTGCCTTCGTGCGCGTCGTGTTCGACCGCGTAACGTTGGCCGACAAACAGGATCGGGTGCGCGTGTTCCCGGGTTGTGAAGGCACCGGTTAAACAGGGTCGGACGATGCCACGCGATGCTCTCACAACCCCGATGGATCTCAATTACTCGCCGATCAATCGAACCCGCGTACACCTCGACGCGTGGGCCACAGTGTAGGCAAGGCTGCCCCCTATCCAGCGAAGCGCCCGGCGCGCCGCTACTCAACAGGTCTCGCAAAAACCCAGACCCAGTAAACAAGCCCGGCCTTTGCCGGATCACGGCGGCCTGGCGCGATGAGCGATGCGGCGATGAAGGCGCCGGGACCGGCCGCCTCCAGCCCAGCGGAAAGATGGGAAGGCGACCGGGTGCGCCAAGTTCGGGTCCACCGCGCTACTCCGACGCCAGGTAGACGTCATCGCCGGGTCGCACGCGCGAAGTCACCTTGATGGCCACCTCCTGGCCGGGATACCCCTCTTCGACATCCTGGTGGTTCACCTGCATGGAGGTCACCCTCTGCGAAAAGTCCGTGTGTTTGCCCACGATGTGAATTGGGTGATCCAGTTTCAATGGATGGTCCAGGTTGAGTACACCCACGGAGATCTTCGGGAAGTAATGCATAACGGTCCCAATCTTGGTATCGGACAATGCCCTCTCTCCTCTCCAATCTGCCGGGGTTGCGCCGGGAGCCGACAGGGGCTGGGTGATTCTCGGAGGCGACGTCGATTCCGATTCACGGGCGAAACTGGCTGGGCGGACCTGTCGTCCATGGGGTCGAGTGAGGAACGGTAGGCCTGTTTCGTCACGGGGCAACGGGTGCGTGTAAGTGCACGACGGGTTCGGCACTGGCAAACGGTTACGGAGGCTGCAGGTGCACGATCCATCAACCAACCCGTATCGCGGCTGACACCCGGTTGTTTTCTC
>PUNF01000044.1 GCA_003552525.1 Clostridia bacterium
AGCGGCTCGGATCGCGTACGGGACATGAGAGGAGGGCGTGCGGATGCCTGGTGTGCCTGGAAAGGGCGGTCCGCCGCCGAAGCGAGAGTCGCAGCGGCGTCGTCGCAACAAGGACGGCGGTGAGGTGGAGCACGTGGCTACTTCGGGGCCTGTTGAGCAGCCTGATCCGCCGGACGGCCTCGGGGAGCGCGCGCTCGCGTGGTACCGCAGTCTCGCGGAGTCGGGGCAGGCGCAGTTCTACGAGCCGTCGGACTGGCAGGTCGCGCTGGTCTGCGCGCAGGCGATCGACTTGTTCATGGAGACGGGGCGGGCGACGCTGCTTGCGGAGGTCCGCGGGCTGCAGTCGCAGTTGCTGGCGACGGAGGGTGAGCGGCGTCGGGTGAAGCTGGAGATCGACCGGGGCGAGGACGAGGAGTCGGCTGATGTCATCGACGCCGACGTCTGGCGCCGCCGTCTCCAGCAGTCCGGCTGATGTCGCTTCGACGCTTCCGGATTGGCCGTGGGATCCGCTGTCTCGTGAGGCGCCGCGGACGCTCGGGTATGAGGCGGCTGCGTGGGCGGAGCGGTGGCTGATCCAGCCGAACGGGCCGCGCGCGGGTAGGCGGTTCCGGTTGACGCGCGGCCAGCTGGTGTGGTGGTTGTGGTGGTACGCGGTCGACGACGACGGCCGCTGGCTGTTCAACCACGGGGTGCGCCGGTTGGCGAAGGGGTCTGGGAAGTCGCCGTTCGCGGCGGTGCAGGCGTTGACGGAGTTCTGCGGTCCGGTGCGTCCGCTCGAGGCGGTGGAGACGGTGCCGGGTCGGGTGGCGGGGGCGCCGGTGGATCTGCCGTGGGTGCAGATCGCGGCGACGGCGGCGACGCAGACGAAGAACACGATGCGGATGGTGCGTGCGTTCGCGCCGAAGACGTCCGCGGTGGTTGAGGAGTTCGGCCTCGACCCCGGCAAGGAGACCTATTACAAGCTCCCCGAGGGCACCCTCGAGGTCATCACGTCGAGCGCCAGCGCGGCGGAGGGCGCCGAGTCGAGTTTCGTGGTCGCTGACGAGACGGAGCACTGGACGCCGTCGATGCGCGGCCCGGAGCTCGCCGCGACGCTCGCGGACAACCTAGCCAAGAGCGGCGCGCGCATGCTGGAGACGTGCAACGCGTGGGTGCCGGGTCAGGAGAGCGTCGCGGAGTCGTCGTGGGAGGGCTGGCTGGCGCAGGAGGAGGGCCGCACGCGCGGGGACGCGCGGATCCTGTACGACGCGGTGGTGGCACCGGCGGACACCAACATGGCTGACCCGGATTCGCTGAAGCCGGCGCTGGAGCATGTGTACGGCGATTGTCCGTGGGTCGATGTGGACGCGATCGCGCAGCGGATCTGGAGTCCGAACAGTCGGCCGGACGACTCGAAGCGTAAGTATCTCAACTGGCCGGTGGCAGCGCAGGACTCGTGGGTGGCGCCGGAGGAATGGAACCGGCTCGCCGATCCGACGGTCACGGTGGCGGACGGTGAGCGGGTGGTGCTGTTCTTTGACGGCTCCAAGTCGCGGGACGCGACGGCGCTGGTTGGGTGCACGCTCGAGAGCGGGCACGTGTTCACGCTCGGCGTGTGGGAGCCCGACCCGAACGATCCGAACGACACGGTGGACGCGTCGGACGTGGACCGGGTGGTGGCGCAGACGTTCGACCGCTACGACGTGGTGGCGTTTTTCGCGGACGTGAAGGAGTGGGAGTCGTTCGCGCTGACCGAGTGGCCGCAGCGGCACAGGGACGGGTTGAAGGTGTGGGCGGCGCCGCAGGGCAGGCCGCCGCAGCCGGTCGCGTGGGACATGCGCGGCCACGCCTACGAGTTCGCGAAGGCGACCGAGGCGTTGCACGAGGAGATCGCCGAGGGCGCGTTCACCCACGACGGCGACTCGCGGGTTGCGCGGCATGTCGCGAACGCGCGGCGGCGTCCGTATCGGGATGCGAGGGCGATCGGCAAGGAGTCGCCGGATTCGCCGCGGAAGATCGACGCGGCGGTGTGCGTCATCGGCGCCCGGATGGTCAGACGGATTGCGCTCGGCTCGTCGAAGGTCAAGCAGAAGACCGGCCGGGCGGCGTTTCATTGACGGGGAGGTGATCGAGGCTGGTTCTCTCACGTGACCAGGCGGTGGACCAGACGATGCGCCTCCTCGAGTGGCGCAACGGCGAGCAGCACCGCATCGACCGGGTATACCGCTACTGGCGCAACCAGCAGACGTTCCATTGGCTGCCGTCGGGCGTGCCGATGGAGGTGCGCCGCATGGCGGACATCTCCCGCGTGAACGTGCTGAAGTTCGTCGTCGACGCGGCCGCGCAAGCCATGTACGTGGACGGGTTCCGGCAGCCGCGCGCGGGCGACAACGAGCCGGTCTGGTCCGTGTGGCAGGCCAACCGGATGGATGCGCGCCAGATCGAGCTGCACCGGGCGGCGCTGGCGTTCGGTGCGGCCTACATGGTCGTGTTGCCGGGCGATCCGGTGCCGGCGATGCGTCCCGCTAGCCCGCGGAAGATGACGGTGGTGTACGGCGAGGACGAGGACTGGCCGATGTGGGCGCTGGAGAAGCGCTCCACCAGTGCCGGCGAGCTGTACCGCCTGTTTGACGAGGAGGCGGTCTACTGGCTCGGCCGTGACGAGCCGCATGACCGGCTGACGCTGATCGACACTGCTGAGCACGCGGCTGGGGTGGTTCCGGTGGTGCGGTTCCGCGACCAGGGCGAGATCGACGGGGAGACGCTCGGCCAGGTCGAGCCGCACATCCCGTTGCAGGACCAGATCAACTTGACCACGTTCTCGCTGCTTGTGGCGCAGCACTACGGGGCGCATCGGCAGCGGTACATCATCGGCTGGCTCGCCGAGTCGGAGGAGCAAGCCCTCAAGGCGTCGGCGCAGCGGCTGTGGACGTTCGAGGACGACCCGGACGACGTGAAGGTTGGCGAGTTCGAGCAGACCGACCTGTCTGGCTACATCGAGTCGCGCGAAGCCAGCTTGCGGCATCTTGCGGCGCTGTCGCAGACGCCGGTGCACGAGATGCTTGGCCAGATGGCGAACCTCTCCGCCGAAGCGCTCGTAGCCGCACGTGACAGCCATAACCGGAAGCTATCCGAGCATCAGGCGATGGCAGGCGAGTCGCACGAGCAGACCTTGCAGCTCGCCGGCGCGCTTTCGGGGGTGCCGGTTGAGGCGGATGCGTGGGTGCGGTGGCGCGACATGGAGGGTCGCAGTCTCGCGCAGACCGCCGACGCGCTCGGCAAGCTCGCTGAACAGCTCGGCATCCCCGCACGCGCCTTGTGGGATCGCGCCGCCGAAGCGCTCGGGGCGAGTCAGCAGGAGGTGGAGCAGTGGGGCGAGATGGCCGACTCGGCTGACCCTCTGGTGCAGCTCGAGGCCGAGTTCGAGCGGCAGGCCGGCAACTTTGAGTGACGA
Organism: Clostridia bacterium; assembly: GCA_003552525.1. Taxonomy (GTDB): domain Bacteria; phylum Bacillota; class Sulfobacillia; order SLMV01; family SLMV01; genus CSSED11-154. Next base: position 3,434 of record PUNF01000044.1, read on the forward strand.
CGGCCGGCAGGCCACCGAGGAGCACCGCAAGCGGCAGCTCGCCATCCGCGCGGCGGTGCTGCGGGACGTGTCGAGCGTGTGGCGCACCGAGTTCGACATCGAGGACGTCGCTTCGTCGCAACTGCGCGTCGTCGAGGCGCTCAAGGACGTCCTCGCGGACGGCAAGCTGCGCGCCGCGGAGGAAGCAGCCGACTATTACTCGCAGTTCCGCGCTATCGACGGGCCGGGTGCACGTCGTGCCCGACCGATGGGCGACCTGGATGGCCGCAGGGTGGACCGGTCGGTCGGCTACTCCGCGCGGATCGTGCCGCTGAAGGCGCTGAAGGCCGGACGGACGCAGCAGCAGGCCGCACGCGCCGGGCTGGAGCAGACGATGGGCGCGTCGGGGCGTCTGGTGTCCGACGGGTCGCGTGAGACGGTGATCCGTGCGGCCGAGGAGGACCCGGCGGAGCCGCGGTGGCAGCGCATCACCGGCCCGGAGCCGTGCGAGTTCTGCGCCATGCTCTCCGCCAGGGGCGGCGTGTACCGGGCGCAGGCAACCGCCGTGTTTGAGGCGCACTCGGGCCGTGGGGCGGCGTGCCAGTGCGAAGCGGAGCCGGTGTACGGCGAGCGGTATCTCTCCGAGCAGCAGCAGCGCTTCAAGGAACTGTACGACCGCGAGGCAAAGGGCGCGCGCGACCCGTTGAAGGCGTTCCGCGACGCGTACCGCCGCGAGATCAAGCCCGCGGCCTAACCCAGATTTCCCCAGCCGGGACGGTTGGGCGCTCTACCGCCGCGACGGCGGTCCACCTACCCGAGACGGGAGGTTTGTTCGTATGTCCGATGAAAGCACCGTAGCCGCTGAGGCCGAACAGCAGCAGGGGGTCGACGAAGGGCAGGAGCAAGGCCCCGACGACGGCGCGCCCGAGACGGGCGGCGACCAACAGTTCGACCGACTCCCCGATGACCACCCGGTCGTCAAGGCCCTCAACAAGGCCAACAAGGAAGCCGAACAGGCTCGGCTCAAGGTCAAGGAGTACGAGGACCGCGACAAGACCGAGCAGGAGAAGGTGGCCGAGAAGGCCGCCGAGGCCGAGAAGCGTGCTGCAGAGGCTGAAGCGAAGGCGCTGCGCTTTGAGGTCGCCACCGAGAAGGGCGTCCCGAAGCGAGCCATGAAGTTCCTCACCGGCACGACGCAGGAGGAACTTGAGGAGCAGGCCGACGAGATCCTCGCTCTGATCGGCGACGCGGACGGTGGAGAGAAGCCGTCGCGTAGGCCGAAGGAGCGGCTCAAGTCGGGCGCCTCACCGGACAGCGAACCCGAACCAGACGCAAAGAATCTCGCCGATTCGATCCTCTCCGAGGGCCGGATCTGACCATGAAGGAGTGACCAATGGCGGTACTGACCGCACAGGGGATCTCCAGCCTCGCCGTCGAACTGCTGACGCGCTCGCTGGTGCTCCCCAACACCGTTGCCACTGTCCCCGGCGGCGAGTTCGCCGGCTCGAACGGCGACACCATCACCGTCCGTGTGCCGCAGCCCGGCTCGGCGCGTACGCAGAGCACCCGCGGGTCGGAGATCACCTACGACGACGTCGATGAGATCCCCGTCGACGTGGCGCTTGCGCACCTGTACCACGCGAAGCTGACCAGCGACGAGGAGATGAGCCTCGACCTGGAGAGCTTCGCGCGGCAGGTCACCCGCGTGCAGGTTGACGCGGTCGCGCGTGGCGCGGAGGATGAGCTCGCCGCGGCGATGAACGGGCTGGATGCGGACGACTCGATCGCCAGTGACGGGTCGGACGTTGAGGAGAAGATCCTCGAGGCCCGCGAGTACCTCGGCCAGAACGACGCCCCCTCGGGGGACCGGTTCATGGCCGTGTCCCCGCAGGTTGCCACGTTCCTGTTGAGCGTGGACAAGTTCGTTCGCGTGAACGAGTCCGGGCAGAACTCGGCGCTTCGCGATGCCGTCATCGGCCGGCTCTACGGGTTCAACATCGTGGAGTCCAACGGTCTCGACTCGGGCACGGCGGTGGCTTACCACCGCAGCGGGTTCGCGATGGCGAACCGCGTGCCGGTCGCGCCGCGAGGTGCGAACGACTCGTCCACCGCTACCAGCGGCGGGATCGGTCTGCGGCAGGTGTTCCAGTACGTGCCGGACAACCTGTCCGACGCGTCGGTGGTTTCCACCTTCGCTGGCGCGTCTGCGGTGTGGGACAACGAGGACGGCGACGACAACCGCCGGTTCTTCAAGCTCGACACTGCGGACTGATCCGATGCCGAGGATGACGCATCCGGCGTCTGGCCGTCAGCGGATCGTGCCGCAGCACGCGATGCCGCGGTACGCCGCTGACGGCTGGCGTCCCGCAGGCCAGCCCGCACCCAGCACTTCTGCGCCGGAGCAGCCGGAGAAGCCGTCGGCTGCGGACACGAAGGCGCAGTGGGTCGCCTACGCCCGCAGTCAGGGCGTCGACGACGCGGACGAGTGGACCAAGGCCGATCTGATGGAGTTGCTTGGTGGCTGAGCCGCTGATCGACGTCGCGGACCTGGAGGAACGGCTCGGCTATCAGGTCGAGTCGTCCTCGCAGGCCGGGGCGCTGATCGATGACGCGTCCGCTCTCGTGCGGGAGATCGCCGGCTGGGATGACGACGAGCCGACGTCGGTGCCGGCGGCGGTCGTGCCGGTCGTGGTCAGCATGGTCCGCCGCGGGCTCGACAACCCGCACGGCCACGAGTCCGAGCAGGTCGGCAACTACCGCTACTTGGGCGCGCACACCACCGGTGTGTTCGCCACCGCACGAGAGGCAAAGACGATCCGGCGCGCAGCCGGCAAGGCGGGCGTCGGCACGGTCGGCCTCGAGGGCTATCTGCTGCCGGAGACCGGCCGGTGGCAGGACGGCAGCTGGATCGAGGAGTCCCTGTGAGGCCGCCGATGCGGATGCGCTGCACTGTCGAGCGCGATCAGGGCGGCGACGACCCCTACGGCGGCGGTCACGACTGGCAGCCCCACCTCGAAGGCGAGCCTTGCTACTGGTGGGCGCAGTCGGGCCGTGAGGCCATCTCGGATGACCGGTCGGTGGTCGTCGCGGACGAGCACATCATCGTCGCCCGCGACGCCGACCTCCGAGAAGGGGATCGGGTCGTGTCGGTGACGGATCAGCGTGGCGACGAGCTGCTGCTGCGGGACCGCACCGTCGAGTACGTCGCCGTGGAGCGCAGCCATCTGGACGCTGCGGTAAGGGCTGTGTCGTGACTGCTCGCATCAAGGAGTGGCGCGGCCAGGAGATCGCCCGCAAGGTGCGGGACGCTGCGGTGGAGGCGATCGACGAGACGACGGACGCGTGCGCCCGCCAGGCCGCAGCGGGCCGGTCAGGGTCCATCGCGGGTCTCGAGTCGGAGGCGGCGTCGGGTGATCCTCCGACGGGCCGTTGGGGCTTGTTCCCAGGGCCTGCCGGCGACCCGTGGTACGAGCTCTTTTGGGAGGTCGGCACGGCGTTCGTGCCGGGTGACAACGCGAAGCGCCGCGCCGCGGACGATCAGTATGGGCAGTTGGCGGATCGGATTAGGAGCCGTGTCGAATGAGCGATCCGGTCGCCGCTGTCGTTGAGATTCTGGACGCGCAGCTAGGCGTCCCCGTCTACGGCGCGTCGTTTCGTGGCGAGCCGCCAGGCGTGCTGGTGCGCGGGTCGGGTGGCGGCAGCTTGACGATCGGGTTCCTCCCGTCGGTGGACGCGACGGTGGACGTGCGCGTCTATCACGACTCGGATTGGGAGGCCTCGAAGGTCGACCGGCAGGTCCGCAACCTGCTTCACAACGTCCAAGA
>PUNF01000180.1 GCA_003552525.1 Clostridia bacterium
CGTACCCAGCGTGCCAATGTATCCGGTCGGCACACCGGCTTTTTCGAAGACCTGTCGAACCAATTGTGCCGTAGTCGTCTTCCCACTCGTCCCGGTAATCCCCACGAGGAGCAAATTGCGCGTCGGATAACCATGGAACGCCGATGAGATTATGGCCAGTGCCAATCGTGCATCGCTTACCCGGATCTGCATCGCATCCGGTAGGGATGGGATGTATCGCTCCACAAGCAACACGCGTGCCCCCGATGATACGGCATCTTCTGCGAAGGCGTGACCGTCGAGCCGAAGACCGACCAGGCAGGCGAATAGATCGCCGGGATCGACCGAACGCGAGTCATACGAAATACCGGTGACACGATCGGCGAGATGATCTGGCGAGCCCTGGCTTTCGAGGAATAGTCCCGCAGAGCCCTTGAGTTCTTCGATGATCCTAGAGATTCTCACGTGATCTTTTTGAGACCGGATCACGCCTCCCACGCCTCCCGGGACATCGCGATCGGTCTCTCCCCCTCTCGTACCGAACCTAAGGGTCGGCCGTTGATGGTGCCCTGTCTCCGAGTTCCAACTCGACAAAAGCTCCGCGCGGGACGCGTTCACCAACCCGTGGTCTTTGTCGTACGACCACGCCACTGCCGACGGCCTCTAAACGCAAACCGGCCTCGGCTAACGCTTCCGATGCACGACGCAAGCTCATGCCTTCGACATCCGGAACGCGCACCTGATCTTTTGCACTCTCACCCTCGACCGCCTCCAGGTACATTATGATGTGATCGCCCGGCCCGACCACCGCTCCTGGGCTTGGAACTTGCTGGATCACCCGCTCGCCCTCGCCCGTCTCCATTCCTTCTAGGCCCAACTCTCCGAGGACATCCAGGGCATCTGCGAGCGGCATGTCGCGAACATCGGGGACGGTAATGGGATCGGGAATGTCATTCTCCCCTTCTGCTTGCGTCGCGACGTCATCCTTCTCCTCCCCGGAATCCTCGGGTGCAATCTCCTCGGGAGAATCCGGTGGAACGTTGAGATGTCGTAATGCCTCTTTTACGACCTCGTGAAATACGGGGGCGGCAACGACGCTGCCGAAGCGCTCTTGCTGCGGTTCGTCGATCGCCACGAAACAAAGCACAGACGGGTTCTCGGCGGGCGCAAAGCCCACGAACGTAGAAATGAAGTCATCTTCGGACACGCGGCCTTCAACCGTCTTCTGCGCCGTACCGGTCTTCCCACCCACACGATATCCTGCAATTGCGGCCGGCGAACCACTGCCCTCGCTTACGGTGTGCACCATCAGCTCCCGGAGAACACGTGCAGTTTCTTCAGAAACGACGCGCCGGATGGCTTCGGGCTCCACGTACTCGAGGTCATCGCCGCGACCCACACGATCCACGACGAGGGGGCGCATGAGCGTGCCCCCGTTGACGATGGCAGATACAGCGCTCGCCATCTGCAACGGTGTAACCGTCAGCGTTTGCCCGAAGGACATCACGGCCAAATCAACGGGCCTGGCAGTGGATTCCGGGGGAATCATGCCGTTGGCCTCACCTGGCAATTGTATTCCCGTTGAGCGTCCAAATCCAAACTGATCGAGAAAACCGTAGAAACGTTCCTTGCCAATCTCTTCTGCGATCTTCGAGAACACCACGTTCGACGATTCGGCGAACGCCGTGGGTAGATCGGTATCTCCGAGGGCACCGAGGTCCCAGTTTCTGATCGTGGCACCGGGAACCCGCACATACCCGGGATCATGATACTCAGAATCGATCGACGCTACGCCGCTTTCCACGGCCATCGCGGCCGTGATCGCCTTAAAGACGGACCCGGGATGATCGGGTGAAGCGATGGCGGCGTTTTGCCAAACCCGCGGGTCTGCTTCCTTCCAGTCATTGGGGTCAAACCCGGGATGGGTGGCCATGGCGAGTATCCTGCCGGTAGAAGGTTCCATCAGGACCACGCTGCCGCCCGATGCATCCTGCTCTTCTACCATGCGCGACAGGGCTCGCTCGGCCACATACTGCAACACTTCATCGATCGTAAGGTAGATGTCGTCACCAGGGTTTGCGGGAAAATGGTTGTACGTGGCCCTCGGAATATGCCTTTCATCGGCATCGAATTCCGCCTCAATTCTTCCGGGTTCGCCGCGCAATACCTGCTCAAAACCATACTCCACACCCTCGAGACCCTGGTTATCCATCCCCGCGAATCCCAGGACCGAGGCACCCAGGCCGCCTTTGGGATATACGCGCTTGCTTTCCCGCAGAAAATACAGCCCGGGAAGATCCAACGCCTCGACCGCGGCACTTTCCGTATCGGAAAGTTTTCGCTGTACCCACACAAAGGAAGAAGCCCGGGTGAGCAGGTCATGTACATGGGCCTGATCCCGGTCAAGGATTGAGGACAGTTCACCTGCCGCCCCGGCCGGATCTCGAACCTCCGACGGTACGGCGTACAGAGAGTCCACATCGACACTGACTGCCAAGTCCCGCCCGTGTACGTCTCGAATGGCGCCCCTGCGTGGATTCAGCACGATGGTCCTCGTTCGAAGGTCCTGGGCCGCACCACCCAATGAATCTCCCCAGACCAATTGGACGTAGCCCAGCCGAAGCGCCATCAAGAGCAACACCAGCGTAAAGAAAACGAGAAGATGAAGCACTCTATGTCGGAGTGCTACACCGGGTGAGCGCATGGTACAGTTTTTCCTCCTCTGAAAGCGACCTGGATCGGATAAGGTTAGGGCAGTTCGTGTGCTTCCACGGGCGCATTCCCTTTGAGCCACTCGAGTACCCGGTGCCCCAGTTCACGAGCCTCGGTGAACTGCAATGGCGGATCCAATTCCCGCTCTAGCTCCAATACTACACGGGTGTCATCCTCCGGGGAAGGTGCAGCGAAGGCAGTAGATGAGGGCTTCTGCCCGGGCATCTCCAATGGATCCGGCGCAGTGGAGCTGGCAGAAGCCAGCAATGCCGTCGATCCAACAGATACGGATGGTGGATTCTGGACGTCATCAGCCAGCACAGGCGCCATTGTGGTAACGGGCACGTGGGATACGGGCACCATCCCAAGATCATCTGCGGCCGCGGCAATACGGGCCGGGTCTTGCAAGCGGGCGAGCCGCGATTCCATAGCGTCGGTCTCACCCTTCGCATCTTCGAGCTCGGCACGAAGTCGTACCATTTCGTAGCCGCGATCGGATATCGCCGCACGGCTGGCCACAACTCCAAAGGCCATTGCGAAGATCAGCAAGATCGAGCCAATGACACGAATCGATGGCAACAATTGGTCCAATACCCGTTTCTGGTTGACTGGCCGGCTCGTCTCCTTATGTACTGCCCCCCCTCTTGGGGACTGCTTTGACCGCTTCTGACCACGATCACCCGGGGGCATACGCCGGGGCGTGCGCCCGGGATCCGGATAGGATGTGTGTTCTTCTCGGAGCTTTTCTGCGGTTACTGCCATCGCGCCCTGTTCCTCCTCTCCAACAACAATCGCTGTGGATCATCGATTAATTCGATGGCCCGAAGCTTGGCCGAACGAGATCGCGGGTTTTCTTCGATTTCTCGCTGGGGAGGGGTCAAGGGTTTCGAAGCAAGATCCCTCGCAACGGGACCCTCGCACACACACATGGGGAGGTCCGGTGGGCAACGACAGTCCGCCGACAGGAACCGAAACAGTTGTTTGACGGGTCGATCCTCGAGCGAATGAAAAGTCAGTACTGCAAGGCGCCCTCCGACCGCGAGTCGGGACACTAATCCCAAGAGCCCCTCTTCGAAACCTTCCAACTCACGGTTCACTTCCATGCGAATCGCCTGGAATGTCCGGCGGGCAGGATGCGGACCCTCGCGTCTTGCAGAAGCCGGTATCGCCGCTTTGATAGTCTCGACCAGCTCTCCCACGGTCACGATAGGTCGCCGCTCCACGATGAAGCGGGCGATCCTTGATGCCCACTTCTCCTCGCCATATTGTTGAAGAACGCGCGTGAGCGCATCCGCGTCGTATCCATTCACCACATCCTGGGCGCTAAAGTCCGCATTCATATCCATGCGCATGTCAAGACGAGCTTCCGGGTAATGGTAACTGAATCCACGGCCAGGATCGTCCAACTGATGCGAGCTCACGCCCAGATCTAGCAGGATGGTATCAACCGACTCGATACCCAGTATTTCGAGGTGCTCATCCGACCGACGCCAGTCTCCTTGAACCAGGTCTACCCGGGGCGGCACATCCTGGAGGGATTCACGAGCAGCCTGCAGCGCCTCCGCATCGAGGTCTATGGCCACGACGCGACCCCTCGCACTCATTCCCCATGCCACCGCACGTGCGTGGCCTCCGCCGCCGACCGTTCCATCCAAGTGGATGCCGTCGGGTTGGGGGCGAAGGATGTGCAGCACTTCTTTCACCATGATCGGTTCATGATACATTATAAAAGCGACCCCAGTTCCGTCAGTTCTTCGGCGAGCTCTTCGTAGCTTTCCTCGGCAACGTTCTGGAAACGTTCCCAGGCCTCGCGCGCCCATACTTCGATCCGCGCGCCAACGCCGATAATGACCGCCTCACGATCGAGGTCGGCGTACTCGCGAAGGTTGGCGGGGATGAGCGCGCGACCCTGGCTATCAAATGACCCCTGGGAAGCACCGGAGAAGAAAAGCCTGACAAACGATCGCGCATCGGATCGCGTAAATGGTAGCTGGCGCAACCGTTCTGTGAGCGTCTCCCACTCGTCGGTGGAGTAGATGAACAAGCACTGGTCGAGTCCTTTCGTCATAACGAATTCCGCCCCGAGCTCCTCTCGAAAGCGCGCGGGGACCGTCACTCGACCCTTCTCGTCCAAGTTATGGTTGTACTCCCCCATGAACATCGGCAAATTCCCCTCACGTCACCCCGACTCCCCCACTTTCCCCCACCAATCTCCACTATCCTTATTCAACGCTCCCCAGGGAACTCCTCTAAAGAAAATGGGGAGATTCCAAGGAATCTCCCCAAATCTATGGATTTGCCGATTTCACCAGGCGTACTTCGCCAAACGTGTGCTTCAGAAAGCGCCCGAGGACTGCATAATGGTGCGACCCGCCACGGTGGTCTTACAACCGGGACAGACCACTTCGCTGGAGCGTACTCTTTCGCCAGATGACTCCGCCGGAAGGCTGACGACCATGATTCCCTGGCGCCCGCACCGATAACACAAGTACTCTACCGTAACGCCTTCGGTACCGATCATGTTCATCCGATCCCTCTTTCCTGGTCCCGGGCCATGGCCCGGGTGGTGCGCGATCTTCGGATCCATGCCGTGCCCTAGCTCGATTCCGCAATGGCCGCGTGAGAGTCCTCCCCACCACGCCTGCATACCGCTGGCCTCGGAGATATCGGCCAATCATCACGGTCGGCGTGCGGGGATCGATTATTGGATCGGGACAAGGAGGATTGAACCTGTGGGGGGATGAGACTGCGCACGCGAATTACCTCTTCGCGCCTATACACAATGGAGGGTACGCGGTGCAACGGAATCTCCCCCTCACCAGGCGACGCTCTGCGCCAATCAACAAAGAAGATTGCTTTCGCCCGCTACAACTTCGGTCTGGTCACCCGGATATCCCAAACTGTGCCTACTTCATCTCCATATCTTCTGGCATGTAAATCTTTCGACATACAGGCCGACATCCCCTTCCGCCCGGTCATCCGATTTCAGTACTCTCCAACCATCTTTGGATCATATCCGGCACTCTTTGCTCCGCGGATTCCACATGTATCCAATGAAGCAAGGGATCCTTGCGAAACCAGGCAATCTGCCGCTTAGCAAAATTCCTGGTATGCTGTTTCGTCAGTGCAATACACGTGTCCAGATCAATGCACCCTTTTAGGTACCGATTGACCTCCCGGTATCCCAAGGCTTGCATAGCCGTCCGGCTCAGCCTTCGGTACCGCTTTTGCAACTTTAAGAACTCTTCTACCAGACCTTCCTCGAACATCCGATCGACCCGCTGATTGATCTGCGCATACAATTTCTCCCTCGGAAGCCACAAACCAATCACGATACAAGGGTATACGGGATGGTCCGGTGTGCGCGCCCGCCAGGTGGTCATCGATTCCCCGGTGATATGCGTCACTTCAACGGCTCGTATGATGCGCCGCAAATCGTTGGGGTGCAAGCGGTCTGCGGTGACAGGATCCAGTTCCGCAAGCATCCGATGCAAGGTACCCCGGCCTTCGCAGCACTCCTTTTCCCTGAGGCGCTGACGCAACGCTTCGTCAGACCCCACGGACGCAAGTGGATAATCGTATAGTAGTGCACGAACGTATAGCGCGGTACCTCCCACCACGAACGGCAATCGCCCTCGTGCGGCGATTCCCCGTATCACCGCACGGGCATGCTGCTGAAAGGCGCCCGCACCGAACTCCTCATCAGGGTCAACGATATCGATCATGTGGTGGGGAATCTCGCGCCGCAGCGCAAGGTCCGGCTTGTCCGTTCCAATGTCCATGCCCCGGTAGACGGACATCGAGTCCGCGGATATGATTTCGACGTCCAGTTCCCGCGCGACCCGGATACTGGTCGCGGTCTTACCCACCCCGGTGGGTCCTATGAGAACGGCAATCGGCGGATTTGCGTCCATCATTTCCTTTCGAACAAACGCTCGATCCGTTCGCGATCGATGCGCACGATCGTCGGACGACCATGGGGGCACAGTGAAGGCGTATCCAGGTGCGAAAGCCGGGCGATTAGGCCCCGGATTTCCGCTTCGGACATCGAATCGCCCGACTTGACGGACGCCCGACAGGCCGCCAGGGCCAACGCTGCGCGGGTCGCGCTCGGTGTCGTCGAGAGATCTTGGGAAAACCGCTTGAGAATCTCGTGCATGATACCCGGGGGTGCTGGTTCACCCGCGAGGATCGGGACGGCGCGCACGATGAGTGAATCGGGCCCAAAGGCCTCGACTTCGAAGCCCATCGCCCCGAGTCTATCCTTCCACTGTTCCCACGCGTCCATCTCGACCGCTTCCAGCTCGATCACCTGGGGCTGAACGAGCTGCTGCACAGGCGCGTGATGCTCATCATACAATCGCAGGGCTTCATCGTAATACAAGCGCTCACACGCAGCGTGTTGATCGATCAGGTAGAGCGCGCGCGGACCTCGTGCGACGATGTATGCATCCAGTACTTGTCCCATCGGATCGAGATGATCGAAGATGCGATTCGCACATAAGTCCACTTCCTGAGAAGGAACAATGCCGTAGGACAACTGTTGGCCTTGTCCTTGCTCATTCGCCACTTCGCCCGCACCCACCCCTTCCCGTAAAAGGGAACTGCGTGCTTGTCCATCGGTCCGGGTGGGCAATTCCCACCGCTTGACCTTCATGCCCAATAGTGCATTCTGCACGGACCGGTAAAGACGACCGGTGATGTCGCGTTCATTCTGTAAGCGAACACGACGTTTGGTGGGGTGTACGTTCACGTCGACCCTATCGGGGCGAACGGCAAACTGCAGTATGGCGACCGGATAGCGCCCGGCGGGGATGAATCCTTCGTAGGCCCGATCAAGCACGGCCGTAAAACCCGGGTGCGTGATCGCGCGTCCGTTCAACAAGAAGCACTGTCGGTCCCGCCGCGCCCGATTGAAATCGGGCGGTCCAATGTAGCCACCGACGATCGCGTTTTCTCCCGTTTGCAGTGGCAGGAGATTGGACGCGAATTCGGCGTCATACACCTCCGCTATTGTTTGGAGGAAATCCCCGGATCCGGAAGTAAACACGAGCTCGCGATCCTTGGATATCAGCCGAAAGGACACGCCCGGATTCCCCAGCGCAAGTTCCCGCACCCTCGCACTCACGTGCGCGGTCTCCGTGTTGGCCGCCCCCAGATGCCGAAGGCGCACCGGCGTATTGAAAAAGAGGTCAGCGACGTTCACCCGCGTCCCCGGCGGTCCGATCCAGGAAGATACCGCATCCACCATCCCCCCCTGCACTTGCAGGCTTGCTCCTTCGGACGCATCGTGCATTTGCGAACGGATCCGCATGCGCGATATCGCAGCGATACTTGCCAGCGCTTCGCCGCGGAAACCCAAGGTGACAATCGACCAAAGGTCGGACTCCTGCGCGAGCTTACTCGTCGCGTGCGGTTGGACCGCGAGGAGCATATCACGCGGGTGAATGCCGTTACCGTCATCGGTGACGACGATCTCCTCGAGTCCACCGCCACGGATATTCACCACGATACGCGCCGCGTCGGCATCGAGGGCGTTCTCGATAAGCTCCTTCACGACAGAAGCAGGGCGTTCGACGATTTCTCCAGCCGCAATCCTGTTGACGAGATCCTTCGGCAATACGCGGATGCTGCCGTGCTCATCCAAGGCCCTCACCACCCTGTCGACCGAAAAATGACGCCTGCTCCAGCGTGTCTTCTTGGCGCATCGCATCCAGATAATCCGACTCCGTAACCTCGGCCATCACTTCGGGGATGGCACTCGAGCCTTCGAGACCGTCGAGGATCTCGCCCGCTCTGCCCACTGCAGTCGGGGGCAATCCGGCCAACCGCGCGACATGTATCCCATAGCTCTCATCTGATGGGCCGGGGACCACCTTGCGCAAGAAAACGACATCGTCCCCCTCCTCACGCACCGCCACCGAGTAGTTCACCACCCCCGGGCAATACTCGGCGAGACGGGTCAACTCGTGGTAGTGCGTGGCGAATAGCGTCCGTGGACGCAGGTGGGGTGTATACCTCAGATATTCACAGGTAGACCAGGCGATGCTAATGCCGTCAAACGTACTGGTTCCCCGCCCGACTTCGTCGAGGATGACCAGGCTACGGGGTGTGGCGTTATTCAGAATATCCGCCACCTCGTTCATCTCCACCATGAAAGTACTGCGACCGCCCGCAAGATCGTCAGCAGCCCCGATACGTGTAAAAACCTGGTCGACCCAGCCGATTCGCGCCTCGTCTGCCGGCACCCAGGACCCCATTTGGGCCATGATGGTAATCAGCGCCACCTGTCGAAGGTAGGTGGATTTGCCCGACATATTGGGACCCGTGATGATCATGAGGCTACGATTGATCGGATCCAAGTGGCAATCGTTTGGAACGAAATCCGGCTCGATCTGCTCCAGGACAGGATGCCGACCCCCGGCTATGGCGAGCTCCGCGCCGTCGTCGATCACGGGACGACAGTAATCGAATCGGGCGGCGGCCTCGGCCAAGCTCAGGAACACGTCCATGCGGGCAAAAACCGACGCCGTGGTTTGCAGGCGACGACGCTCGTCCGCAATGCGATTTCGCACGGTACAGAAGACCTCGTACTCGAGATCCGACAGCCGATCCTGCGCTCCCAGGATCTCCGCCTCGCGTTCCTTGAGCGCCGGCGTAATGTATCTTTCCGAGTTCACCAGCGTTTGCTTGCGAATGTATTCTTCGGGAACTCGATCCCGGTTCGGGTGCGTAACCTCGATGAAGTAACCGAAGACTTTATTGTATCCGACCTTCAAGGACTTGATCCCAGTTCGGTGGCGTTCACGGCTCTCGAGGCCGGCAACCCATTCCCTTCCGTGGCGGGCACGATGGCGCAGGGTATCGACCTCTTCGTCGAAATCATCCCGGATCAGCCCTCCGTCGGTTATCGTCGGCGGGGGATCATCGGTCAGTGCGCTATGAAGCAGGGCGCGGACATCCTCCAGCGGGTCCACTTCACTCCGCAGTATTCTCCAGCCAGGGCAGTCGCAAAGTGCGTCTAGGATCTCGATGGCGGCGGGGATTCGATCCAATCCGGCACGCAGGGCGATCATGTCACGTGCGTTCGCCGTCATCGCACTGACGCGACCGATCAACCTCTGTAGATCCGAGATCCCCTCGAGGCCTCGAGCGATCGCCTGTCGCGCAAATGCGTCTTTGACCAATCGCCCGACCGCATCCAGCCGCCCTTCAATGGCAGAGGGGTCCTTGAGGGGCCGTTCCACCCACTGGCGGAGCAGTCTGCCTCCCATGGGCGTGCGGGTTCGGTCCAGTGCCCCAAGGAGCGTGTTTCCACGGCGATCGGCCAGGATGGGCTCCGTCAGTTCGAGGGTGCGCCGCGCGACCGGATCCAGGAGTAGGTAGTTCCCAAGCGCGTAGGTCCGCAACCCGGTGATGGCGGCGGGGGGGCCGCCCTGGGTATCGCTCAGATAGGCCAGCAGGGCGCCGGCGGCACGGACTGCCTGCGGCAGTTGCTCACAGCCATACCCGGAGAGATCTTTGGTACCAAAATGCCCGGTCAACGCCCGGCGCGCAACATCCTCGACAAAAACGCGTTGGTCTGCCTCGGGAAAACTCAGCACACCCAATTCTCGCAATTTATGTTCCAGTTCATCGTCCTGCAGGCCCGGATCAAAAACGCACTCCCTTGGACCCATGCGGGCGACTTCCCCCACCAGATCCTGGTACGCATCCGGTCCCTCGATTTGTGTACACGCAAATTGGCCGGTGGAAATGTCCGCCACTGCAAAACCATATGCCCTGTCACCGAATGCGACGGCCGCGGCGAAGTTATCCTCGCGGCTTTCCATCAAGGAGGCATCCAGGCGGGCGCCGGGGGTAATCACGCGCACGACCTTGCGCTCGACCAATCCCCGCCCCCGGGGATCGCCGATCTGCTCACAGATCGCCACGCGCTCTCCCGCATCAACCAGCGGCCGGATGTATCCCTCGGCGGAGTGGTGTGGCACACCCGCCATGGGCACACGTACACCATTGCCGCCATCACGCGATGTCAGCGTAATATCGAGGAGTGTTGCAGCGTGTTCGGCATCCTCGAAAAACATCTCGTAAAAATCACCCATCCGGAAGAAAAGAATGGCATCCGGATGCTGCTCCTTGATCTCGAGAAACTGTTTCATCATGGGGGTCGTTACCTGATCCTTGATATCCAACGGCTACCTCCCAGCTCCGCGGGCCGGGATACGGTTCCACCGCGGAATTGCTTCATGTTATTGTACAGGAAACCACCGCATATCGCGAAGCTGCGAGGGGTGATCTCGTACATGTCCGTCGGACTGCTACTTCTCCTAAACCGTTTCTTTCCCCTGCCGCAACACCCTTTTAACCTGCAAACAGATGGGACATCGAGCTATGCCCAGTGGCAGTTTACCCAGGGAGCCCGGACCATCACTTTCTTCCTCGATCATACATCCCCAGAGGACATGTTCGCGGGTCGAAAGGTACTCGACGTCGGTTCCGGGGAAGGGGGCAAGACCTGCTACTACGCCACCCTCGGCCCGTCCGAGGTATGGGGCGTAGATCCGGTTCCCCACTATCGCGCACGCGCCCAGCTTTTCGCGAGAAGCCAGGGAGTGGATGCGAACACCCGCTTCTTGACGGCAGATGCCGCCGATCTGCCCTTTGCAGACCAATATTTCGACACGGTCATCATGAATGACACCTTTGAGCACCTCGCGGATCCCGAGGAGGTATTAGCCGAGTGTACCCGCGTATTGAACACCGGGGGCCGCATATTCATAAACTTCCCACCGTATTACCACCCGCATGGGGCGCACCTTACGGACGTAATCGGAATACCGTGGGTCCACGTGTTCTTCTCGGAGCGAACACTGGTGCGGGCGTACTGTCGACTGGTTCGCGACCTGCCCGACGAACAAGAGCGCCTTGCGCTAAGGTTGGGGACAGAGGTTAAGCGAGAACGACTGGCCTACCTCAACCGCATGACCGCGAGAAGATTCCGAGATATCATCGGCCGATCAGAGCTCCAAGTCCGATACTACCGGGAGCATCCGCTACGCCCTTTCCTCGCACCATTGGCCCGAATTCCGCTGCTGCGAGAGGGCTTCCTGCGAATGATCGTAGCCGTACTCACCCGTGGGTAGTCCCACCACCATCGATGATTTCCCCGCGTAACTGGAACGTCTGCGCCGCCGTGATGCGGACGCGGCAGAAGCGATGCGTCATGCCTAGAGGGCCTTCGACGAGAACGAGGTGGTTGGCGGAGGTCCTACCACGATATACCTCGGGATGGGCGGGGGCGGGTTCCTCGAGTAAGACCTCATAGGTCCTCCCCACGCGCTGTTCATTCTTCTCGCGTGCGATCTCGTATTGGCGCTCGTTGAGTCGGTGGAGCCGACGCTTCTTTTCTTCCTCGGGCACCTGGTCAGAAAAGGTCGCCGCCGCGGTACCCGGGCGGGGCGAGTAAGCAAAAGAAAACGCACCGTCGAACCGCACGTACTCGAACAGATCCAGGGTATCGAGAAAGTCGCGTTCCGTCTCCCCCGGGAAACCGACGATCACATCGGTCGTGATTGAGGCATCGGGTATGCGCTCGCGAATGTAATCGACTAGCGCCATGTAGGTCGTCCGATCGTAACCGCGATTCATCCGATGCAGTACGCGATCGCTTCCGCTTTGGACGGGCAGGTGAAAATGTTCACAGACCGGTGCAAGTTCTGCGACGGCATCTACCAACCGGAGGGGAAAATCCCGGGGGTGGGAGGTGGTATAGCGAATCCACTTCAGGCCGTCCACCTCGGAAAGTTGCCTTAAGAGGACCTCGAAATCAACGTCGTCTGGCCGATCGCTCCCGTAGGCGTTGACGTTTTGCCCGAGCAGCGTAATCTCTCTCACACCGTCACCAACCAGGCGTTGCACCTCATCTACGATATCCTCGGGTCTCCTGCTTCGTTCGATGCCTCGAACGAAAGGAACCACGCAATAGGAACAATAATTCTCACAACCGAAGATAATGGGTACCCAGGCCTTCACGCCCTCAGGACGCCTTCGGGGCAATCCCTCGGGACGGCGAACATCGGGACCGCCCACATCGATGAGCGGTGATTCACCCGCCTGAACGCGCTCGAGCAGTTCGGGCAGGCGGTGGATGTCTCCTGTGCCAAACAGAAGATCCACGTGGGGTGCCCGCTGAAGGATCCTCTCCGCCGCACCGGGTTCCACGGGTACACAGCCGCCAATGGCGAGGATGACCTCGGGATCCCGATACTTGTGCACCTTGAGGCGACCCAACTCACCCAGGACGCGGTCTTCCGCGGTTTGTCGAACCGCACAGGTATTGAGAATGATAATGTCCGCTTCCCCCGAATGCGATGCGGGAAAGTAACCGGCGGACTCCAGGATCCCGCAAAGCACCTCGGAATCGTGTTCATTCATCTGGCATCCATAAGTCTGTATATAGAAACGCTTGCCGATATCCGTGGGTAATGTTGTTGCCATTTTGATCATGTCCTCCTCCATTACGGTCGCATCCATTGTAACAGGACTCCACGAGACCTTCACCTTGCCGACTGCCCAACGTTGTGACAAGCTCATTGCGGCTGGTTCCTTTGAAGGGGAGAGGGAAATTGAACGATGAATCAATCGTGGTAATCGATCGTACGCTTCTGCCTAAAGATGCTGCGTTCACGGGCATAAGAAAAGGAGCCGAACCGTTTCTGCATGCCATCGGGGAGCACTGGTTCTCCGCATCCCGTCAAATCGCGGAAGAATGCCCCGGGTGGAAACAGCCCATTCCATACATCATTGTCCGCCGACTCGAAGAGATATTTGTCACGAGGCGTCGGGCCAACATTCGCGAGGCGCGCCTGCGCGAAAAGATTTCGATCGGCATCGGGGGGCACCTGCGACCCGGATCTCACACGGATTTCTCGAGGCTTCTTCTGGAAAACGCGCATCGGGAATTGCACGAAGAACTCGTCATCTCACCAGAGGTACCAATCCACACAATGGCCGAAGCCCTGCAGTTTCTCGGGGTGATCAATGATGATCGCGATGACGTGGGGCGCTGCCATATCGGGTTCCTTTACGTGTTGGACCTACCCATCGATACCACCGTCTCCGTGCGCGAACACGAAAACCTGGCGGGAGAGTTTCGCGACCTCGAATCCATTCCGATCGACTCGAATACCGAGAGCTGGTCTGTCCTCGCCCTGCGGCTTTTGAAAGGGCATACTGACCGATGCTAAGCAAGCGAGGCATGCTCCGCCTGTGGCAGGAGATCTATGCGATGACGGCAGACGTTACACCGCTCGGATACGATTGCGGCCTGTTATGCGATGCCATTTGCTGCCAGGATTGGGAAGCGGGTGTCGGGATCTATCTTTACCCGGGGGAGGAGATGTTGCTCGCGGGCGAATCCTGGCTGGAACGAACCTGGCATGATCACCGCCGGTATGCACTGTCTACATCCTGGGATCGTGGCGCCTGGTTCGTGACCTGTACGGATTGGTGTCCCCGTCCCATTCGTCCCTTCGGTTGCCGCACGTTCCCATTAACCGCGGACCTACGCGAAGATGGTCGTTGGGAACTCATCATGGATCCAAACGGGCTACCGATCTGCCCCCTGATCCAGTGGGGATCGGTACACCTACTGCAGCCCACCTTCCGATTCACCATGGAACAGGCCTGGAAGAAACTCCTCGCGGTAGCGGCGATCCGGGAAGAAGTAATGGCATCCTCCCGGCGGCGCCGCATGCGCCTTCACCAGGGTGGGAGGCGGTAGGGCAAGAACGCAACAGTCTTCGCCCTACCGCCGAACGATCGCTATAACCTATATTGATTACCCGATACTCCTACTCTTCCTTCAGCGTGATCTTGACATCCAGCGCAGCCACGCCATCGGCATATGCAAAGAACGGGTTGATATCCAGTTCCTGTATCTCGGGGAAGTCCCGCGCCAGTTGCGCGATGCGCCCCACTGTCTCTTTCACCGCATCGATATCCTTCGGCTCATCACCGCGGTATCCCTGAAGCAACTCGAAGGCACGCGTGCTCTCGATCATCTCGTCGAGATCCACATCGGTCAACCCATGGGCCACCCTGAAGGATACGTCCTTCATCAGGTCGACGAAGATGCCGCCCATACCGAACATCAGAAGCGGACCGAACACGGGATCGGTAGAGAGTCCCACGATGAGTTCCTCGCCCTTGGGGAACATCTTCTGGACCTCGACCCCGTAGACTTTCGCATCCGGTTCCTTGTCCGCGGCTGCACGGGTGATATCTTCGTAGGCCTTCTCCACGGAGGCGCGATCCTCCAGGCCTAGGACGACTCCACCAATATCCGTCTTGTGGATGATCTCGGGTGAGGCGACCTTTAAGACCACCGGATAACCCATTCCATCGGCCAGGGACCCTGCTTGTTCGGCGCTGGTTGCCAGCTCCGACGGAGTCGTTCCGATTCCGTAGGCCCGTGCCACGGCCATGGCCTCGGGACCGAGCAGTATGCGACGGTCGGCCGAGCGGACCCGAGTGAAGATCTCCCGGACCGCATCTTGATCACCGGAATACGTAACTTCCTTGGCTTCGGCCAGAGTATCGCGGCGCCCCCCGTATTCCACGAGACCCTGCAGGCAGCTAACGGCACCTTCCGGGAACGCAAAGGTAGGAATGCCCGCTGCGAACAGGTCGCGGGTTGCTTGCTTCACGCTGGCACCGCCGGTAAAGGAGGCAATGATGGGCTTATCGGGATATTTGTCGTGGAACTCCTTGATATCCGCGGCCGTCTCCTCGGGATCCGTGAATGCAGTGGGGCACAACAGTATCAGGGCCATGTCGACATTGGGATCCTTAAGCGAATGTTCCAACGCATGGCGATAGCGTTCCGGTCCTGCATCCCCGATTACGTCGACGGGGTTCTTCACGCTCGCCATTGCCGGTAGCTTCTCCCGGAGCATATCCATCGTCTCCGCCTCGAGGTTGGATAGCTCCAGGCCGGACAGCTCGACAGCATCGGTGGCGACGACACCGGTACCGCCGGCATTCGTAACGATCGCGACGCGCTTGCCATCGGGGACCGCCTGGTAGGCAAAAGCCATGGCTTTCGAAAATTGCTCTTCCATAGTGCGCGCACGAAGTACGCCGCTTTGCCTGAAGGCAGCCTCGTAACCAGCATCACTGCCAGCCAATGCACCGGTGTGCGAAGATGCAGCGGCCGCACCTGATTCGCTGACCCCGGCCTTGAGCACGACGACCGGTTTCTTCATGCTGGCCGTCCTGGCCGCTTCTAGGAACGCGGGACCATCTTCGATGCTCTCCAGATACAGGAGGATGACGTCGGTTTCGGGATCATCGGCTGCATCGGCGACGAAGTCCGCCTCGTTAAGATCCGCCTTGTTCCCCATGCTAATGAACTTGCTGAATCCCAGACCTTCCTCGAGGCTCCAGTCCAGGATGGCCAGGCATAGCGCACCCGATTGGGAAAAGAATGCAATACTCCCGGTGATCGGGAAGACGCCCGAAAAAGAAGCATTGATCGGCGTATGTGTATCTATGACGCCCAGGCAATTGGGCCCCATCATTCTCATGCCGTACTTTTCACAGATCTGTACCAACTGGTTCTCGAGTTCGGCACCCTCATCGCTTGCTTCCTTGAAGCCCGCCGTAATCACGACCACGCTACCGATCCCGACCTGGCCACACTCTTCCATGGCACCGGGCACCAACGGCGCCGGGATACACATCACGGCCTGCTCGGCATCATCGGGTAGGTCGGAAACACTCGCATAGCACTGCAGACCTTCGATTTCGTCAGCCTTTGGGTTCACGGGGTAGATCTTGCCCGGGAACCCGCAGCTGATGAGGTTCTTCACCACGGCGTTGCCGACTTTCCCTGGGGCATCGGAAGCACCCACCACAGCAATAGCCTTCGGCTTGTAGAGCGTTCTAAGGTCCGGCATTCATCCTCACCTTTCCGCGGAAGGGTTCGTCTCGATAATCAGCGACCGAAGAGTCGTGAGAAAAGACCCTTACGACGCCGCCCTTCCATCGCAGCCAGCGAATATCGCAGCTGCTGAATTTCTTTTTGTGCCTTGATCAGGGTCAACATGATTTTGTCTCGGTCTTCCAGGCGACGTTTCTCAAGTTTCTCCAGTCTGTCCAGAGCTTCGTACAACAACCCTTGTAGGTCAGATCCCGTTTCGTCTGTCGTACCACATTTTCGCGTCGAAGTGTCATGAAACGAATAATCCGGCGATACAGACCCGTGGTGGCCCACTTCCGCACGCACCTGCGTGGGTGTATGGCCAGCCTGGGTCAAGCGATGAATGAGAGCCAAGCGAGCCGCGTCATTTCCCGAGAGCACGCGCTCCGCTCCCATTTGACTCACCCGCAATACATCCTCGTATTCGAGAAGGTATGAGCGAAATTGTGCCGGAGCGATGCCCAACTGCTCTCCAAGATCGGGTAGCGATATGGCGGAATGATCGGCAAAACCTCCGCCATCATCCGTTGCGTCTTTTCCATCGTCATGCCTGCTCCCCGACACCATCAAAGACCCCCCTCGGACCCCGGAAAACCCCCACTGCATTCTACCATCCCGATACGGGGTTGTCATTGACCGCGATCGCCCGCAATGGCCGACTCCAGTTCCATGGCCCAGCGAGCGGGAACGCGAATCGAACCGAGGGAAGCATCCGTCTCCCTCCCGTGGTAATCCGACCCACCGGTCACCAATAGCCGATGTGTGCGTGCATATCGAAGTAGGATCTGAATGTCCCGAAACGAATGATCACGATGTACGACTTCGACTCCATCTATACCCAGGGTACGAAGGTAATCCATCAGCGGGAGCGGATCACGGTACAGGGCCGGATGGGCGAGCGCAACGATTCCTCCATCCTCTCGTGCTCCACGGATCGCGCATCCAACCAACTCGCGTCTGCGTGATACGTACCCTGGCCTCCCGGGGGCCAGGTAGCGCTCGAATGCCTGGCGCACACTGTTCACGTATCCTAGGCGCACCAATGCCGTTGCGAGGTGCGGTCGTCCGGGGGTATCCAGCGATTCTACCTTCTCGCTCTCGAAGAGGTCTTGCCAGCCGACACGGATCCCGACCTCGCCGAGTGCCGAAAACATACACTGCATGCGCCGCCGGCGATCTTCCTGCATGCGATGCAAGAGTTCCGACACGTATCCACCGGAAGACAGCCATCCGTAGATCAGCACGTGCACCTCCCCGGTGGCCAATCGATACCCGCGGCATGTCGCCGCAAGATGATCTACGCACTTGGGCAACTGCAGGCTTAGCTCCAGCCCGGGCAGGTACCTGATACCCAGGGCCTTAGCCTCGCGCCAAACGCGGCATTGGTCGGGCATGGCGTCATGATCACAGATGGAAATCCATCCGAGATTCTTCGCAGAAGCCTTGGCCAGAAGTTGCCCCGGGGGCAGCGTTCCGTCCGACATCGTGGAATGCACATGCAGGTCCGCGCCCGGACTGCTCAATGCTCCGGCCATACCTCCCTGAATACGCGGAGGAAGTTGCCACCCAAGATGGCTCGGATCGCGGGTTCGGAGTAGCCCCGTTCGACCAGTCCAGCAGTAATGCCGGGCAAACAGGTGGCATTCTCCAGGCCATCCGGAGTATCCCCGATACCGTCAAAGTCACTCCCCAGCCCGACATAATCCGGCCCGACGAGATTCACGATGTGATCGATGTGATCCAAGACCATGCCCAACGTGGCCCGTGGTGCATCATCCGGGGCCAGGGAGCCCGATACCGGATGCACCCGAGCACCCAGTTCCGGGTGCACGAAATTTGGCGCGAAGTTCATCCCCATCACGCCTCCCGCTGCTGCGAGGGCGCGAATCTGATCATCCGTGAGGTTCCGGGGATGATCGCATACGGCACGCGCATTGGAATGACTCGCGATAAACGGGGCTTCGCACACGTCCACAACGTCCCAAAAGCCCGGGTCAGCGAGGTGGGCGACATCGACCACGATACCGAGTTGGTTCATCTCGCGCACAGCGCGGACTCCCAGCTCCGTCAATCCTCCCCGCGTCCTCGCCTCTCCAATCCCATCTGCCAGGGCATTGCGTTGATTCCACGTCAACCCGATGACGCGGACGCCCAATCTCGCCAGCATCCGAAGTACCGCGATGTCGCCCTGTATTGCTTCTGCGCCCTCGATGGCCATAACCGCCGCGAGCTTGTCTTCCTCGATGAGCCTTTCGATATCATCCACGGTCTTCGCGTGTCCCGCGTGGTCGGCGTTTGCGGCAATCTCCGAAAGAAAGGCATCCGCCATCTGCATAAAGCGGAGCAGGCCGCGATCCGGCTTGTAGGCGGGCTCTATGTAGTGCGCAAACAATTGCACGTTTACCCCGCCCTCACGCAGTCGCGGGAGATCCGCGTGGCCCTCATCCGACCGTTTCCCCAGCGTTCGTTGCTGCTTGACGATCGAAACCAGGGTATCGATATGTCCGTCCACTACGACGGCATCCCTATGTAGTTTCGCCGCGTCCATCATCGTCACATCCTCTCACCGCTATGAATCCCCTGCAAGATGGACACCATGCTGGAAGGCCTCCACATTCGCCTCCCCGCGTGCACTCCCGTCCTCCCGCAGTATTGATAGCACTTCCGCGTAGGGTACCACCGGCCGTAGCGCGAGAAAAGCGCCCAGGGCCATCAGGTTGAAACTACCCTCTATATTGAGAGATCGGGATTCTTGGGTGAAAGGAAACCCCCGCTCCCCCGCGGCCTCTGGATCCGAAGAGAGATAGCGATCGAAGACGACGAGTCGGTTGGCACTTTCTCCCTGCCGGTACATGCGGCGCGCTTCGTCGGTCAACGCCAGCACACCCCAGGGATCCATGGCCATCGGATATGCAATGGGTGCTTCGGAGACGATGACTTCCGACTTGGAAAACCCGCCGCGGCTTGCCACTCCGTAGCTTTGCGTTTGGACCACGCGAAGTCCAGCGCGGGCGGCAGCCTGCCCCACCAGGCGGCCGAGAAACACCAAGCCCTGTCCTCCGGAACCCGCCAGGACGACCTCTCGTCGTTTATTCGTGCAGGTATCCTCGTGCGCAAGCGTATTCACGACCGAACACCTCCGGCATCTTGTTGGATTCTACGGTATCTTGTGGCGAAGTCATCCCGGTCGCGACGATGAAGCACACCGATGGGAAAGTGTTCCATCTGCTTCTCAGGCGAGAGCTTGGCGAATCTGCTGATGGGTACACCGCGTGTCTTCCAGTGATTCATCATATCAACGGGTGACGGTAAGCGGTTTCGCCGGCCGTAATGGACGGGACAAGAGGACATGACTTCAACCAACGAAAAGCCGGGGTTTTGTAATGCTTCCTCCAGTGCACGGTCGAGCACACCCACGTGATACACGGTACCGCGAGCCACCAGCGAAGCTCCCGCCGCGCGGGCTACCTCACAAAGATCAAACCCCTCTTCGGGATTCCCGTATAGGGACGTACTCGAGTACTCACCCAACGGCGTCGTCGCCGAATACTGTCCACCGGTCATACCGTAGTTAAGGTTATTGGAGACGATCGCCGTGATGCCGATGTTTCGCCGCGCGGCATGGAGGAAATGGTTCCCCCCGATGGTAGCGCAATCACCATCACCCATTAGGGACACCACGGTTAAGTCAGGATTGGCGCCCTTTACGCCCGAGGCAAATGCCAGGGCTCGGCCATGCGTACCATGAATTGAATTGGTGGCCAGGTAATCGTCCGCCTTACCAAAACATCCTATGCCCGTGGTCGCTACGACCCGGTGCGGTTCCACACCCAGGCGCGCAAGGGCGCGGGCCAGTGAAGCGATAATGATCCCGTTCCCGCATCCGCCGCACCAAAAGAGCGGGAACTTGTCATGGAGGAGATACTTGCGGTATGAACGGCTCATGTAACCACGTCCTCAACAAAGCGGTGAAGTTCTCCCGGTTCGATCGGTTGTCCGTCACTTCTATGGTATCCGTAACATGGATGTTCTTTGCCCACAACCCGTTGGACCTCGCGGACGATCTGGCCGAGATTCATCTCGGGAACCACGACCGGTACACCCGGGAAAGATGCGACCGTATCGCGAATCACGCGATCGGGAAATGGCCATAGGGTACGAAGTTTGAGTAGCGCAGGCCGCGAGTCAGTGGGGGGATCGACCACGAGCTGTTCGGCTGTACGTGCACTCGCGCCATAGGAGATCAAGAGCACGTCAGGCTCGTCCGGTCCGATGAGCGAATAATCCGAGATCCATTCCACCGCGTCCTCCACTTTGTCGTGCAAGCGCCGGATATTCGCCCGCGCCAAGCCCGGATCAGCAGAGGGATATCCACTCGGGTCATGTGCGGAGGAGTTCGCTCGCACCAGGTATTTTGAACCAAAGGGTGGTAATGGAACCGGCAGCCCGTCTGCACCGTCGGCGTGCATCACGTACTCCTCGGGACCGACATCGGGATCACGTCGCGTAATCGGGTCCAGTGCCTCTGGTTCGGGGAAATGTACATCCTCACGCATATGTCCTACGATCGCATCGCTGAGCACGAGAACCGGGTGGCGCAGCTGTTCCGCCAAATCGAAGGCCCTCACCGTAAGATCGAAGCACTCTTGCACGGAGGATGGTGCAAGTACGATGGCGGAATGATCGCCGTGAGAACCCCACCGGGCCATCATCACGTCTGCCTGGGCCGGTTTGGTCGCCAACCCGGTGCTCGGACCAGATCTTTGCACGTCGACGATCACGCAGGGTACCTCGGCCATGATGGCCATTCCCAGGTTCTCAAGCATCAGCGAAAGACCCGGACCACTCGTCGCGGTGAAGCTCTTCTTGCCCGTTAGACTTGCCCCGATGATCGCCGCCATACTCGCGATCTCATCCTCCATCTGCATGTATACTCCACCGACCCCTGGTAGTTTGCGGGCTGCCATCTCGGCAATCTCTGAAGAGGGCGTGATGGGGTACCCGGCAAAATACCGTGCACCTGCCGCCAACGCTCCCTCGACTACGGCTTCATTTCCTTGAACGAAAGATCTCTGAGCAGACAATTGCGTACCTCCCCGATTAATCATAGCGATAATTGACCAGTTCAATCGATTGTGCGTATCGGTGACTAGCGTCCAAATTGACCACTGCAGCGTTCAACATGGTCGGACCAGCGGCGACCTTGAACCGGCCAGGCAACTGGCTATAGAAACGCTCGATGACGTCATCGGCGGCTACACCGATAACACCCTCAGCGGGACCTGTCATACCGACGTCGGTGACGTATGCGGTACCCTGGGGCAGGATACGGGCATCGTTCGTTTGTACGTGCGTGTGAGTGCCAAGAATGGCGGTCGCCCGGCCATCGAAGGCATATCCCATGGATACCTTTTCCGATGTGGCCTCGGCGTGGAAGTCGACCAGGACCGGCATTCTCGCAGCACCCGAGAACTCGCGGAACAGGTGCTCAAATGCACGGAACGGACAATCAAAGTCCGTATCGATGAACACGCGACCGTGTAAATTCACGACTAGGACCTCGGTGCCTCGCACGGTCTCGTAGGTACCGAATCCCCTACCGGGTGTTCCCGGAGGGTAGTTCATGGGACGAAGGACCCGCGGTTCCTCCGAAAGGTAGGTTCGAGCCTCTCGCTTGTCCCAAACGTGGTTTCCCGTGGTGATGACATCGACCCCGGCACTAAACAGCTCCTCCGCGCACTTGCGGGTGATGCCCACCCCGCCGGCGACATTCTCTCCGTTGGCGACTACGAGGGTCGCTTGGAGTTCATCCCTTAATCCCGCCAGTACGCGCCCGAGCAGGCGCCGCCCGGGCCGCCCGACGACATCACCGATGAACAGCAACCGATCTGCATCATGCGATCCCACCCAAGCTCTCCTCCCATCTCAACGGGCTTTCGCCAGACAAAACGCGTTTCCTTCGAAACAAACGGGGCCCACCTGCGAAAAGTGAGCCCCGTGCCTTATGCTATCGGTTGGGATTACTTCGCGTACTCTATCGCCCGCGTCTGGCGTATCACGGTGACCTTCACCTGGCCGGGATACTCCACCTGCTCCTCAACACGACTGACTATATCGCGTGCGAGGGCATACGCCTCGAGATCATCGATCTCGTCGGGCTTAACCATGATGCGGATCTCGCGGCCAGCCTGGATTGCGTAACTCTCCTCGACACCGTGAAAACTGTCCGCGATGTCTTCCAGCTTGGAAAGCCGCTGTATATAGGCCTCGAGCGTTTCACGTCTTGCCCCGGGTCGGGCAGCCGACAGCGCATCGGCTGCGGTGATGAGAACCGCTTCGACCGACTCCGCCTCATAATCACCGTGGTGGGAGCTCATGCCCGCGATCACATCGTCCTTCTCACCGTAACGACGAAGGAAATCGCGGCCAATATCGACGTGGGTACCCTGCACCTCGTGGTCGACCGCTTTACCGATATCATGTAGGAGACCTGCGCGGCGCGCCAGGCTGGTGTTCGCACCAAGCTCCGAAGCCATCACGCCAGCCAGGTGGCTTACTTCCAGTGCATGCTGCAGAACGTTTTGTCCGTAGCTAGAGCGGAACCTCAAACGCCCCAGCAGTTCGGTGAGGCGCGGATGCAAACCATGCACACCTGCATCGTAGGCCGCTTGCTGCCCCGTCTCGCGAATCTGTTCTTCGATCTCCCGTCCAACCTTCTCGTACATCTCCTCGATACGTGCAGGATGTATCCGGCCGTCTGCAACCAGTTTCATAAGCGTCAGTCGGGCTTTTTCCCGTCGGATAGGATCAAAACTGGAGATCACAACGGCCTCCGGTGTGTCATCGATAATCAGATCAACACCGGCGAGACTTTCGAAGGCGCGGATGTTTCTCCCCTCGCGACCGATAATGCGACCCTTCATATCATCACTCGGAAGTTCGACCACTGATACTGTGCTATCGCTCACCTGATCGGCCGCACAGCGCTGAATTGCCAGAGAGATGATTTCCCTGGCCTTTTTCTGTCCCGACTCCCGGGCTTCGGCCTCTATGTCACGGGCGAGAATCGCCGCCTCGCGGCGTGCGTCCCTCTCAATCTCGGCCATGACCTCTGCACGCGCTTCCTCGCGGGTCAGGCCGGCAATTCGCTCCATTTCTTTGACGTGCTCGTCCAGAACACGCTGTGCCTCGGCCTCGATGGCCTTTACGCGCTCCTCACGCTCCTTGACGCCAGCCTCGCGTTGGTCGAGGCTTTCCAGACGGCGTTCTACGGCCTCTTCCTTACTCGCTATACGCCGTTCCATTTCCTGAAGATCAGCACGACGCTCCCGGACCTCTTCCTCGAACTCCGATCGCATGCCATGAATTTCTTCCTTAGCCTGTAGGACAGATTCCTTTTGCTTGCGTTCCGCTTCCTTGCTCGCGTCGTTGAGGATGCGCACGGCCTCTCGTTCTGCGGATCCAATGCGCGCCTCCGCCACTGACTTGCGTAACAAAAAGCCGGCGATTAAGGCGATTACCCCCACGATTGCGGCAATTGCAATCACTTGCCCCAGACTCAAAGGTCACACACCTCCATCCTCGGGATGATGGCGTACCTGTTCTCGGATCAACAACGAAAAAAGCCGAGTCCTTGGGACTCGGCCTGTGAACGACTATCACAAGTACGGCTACGCGTCGCCCGCAGTCGGGCGTTCGGTTGTAATCCCAATCTATACATTTAACGGCCATCTGCTCATGGCCCCGCCATGATTTTTTGGGCATTTCACCGAAATGTATCGAAAACCGTCCAGCGGTAGCATTCAGAACAGGTGATTCCCATCGAAATTTTATCGGTCAGGACAGGTCGGTGTCAAGAAAACCCGGCACCGCAGATGCAATCCAACCGATATCGCCGACACATGAACCGATCGGGGCCGCTTGGCGGGATCCTCTTCACGGCTTCACATCCGTCCCGATCATCCATCGCTACCGCGCTTGGAGGTCCTTGATCATCAAGAGACACGGGCTATCTTCATCCCACATCTCGGTAAGTGTTATCAGGGGTTGAAAACCCACCCGTCGGTAGAATTGTCTCGTCTTTTCGTACTTTTCCGATTCAACCATATCGCTGAGCGTCTTGACGATCACATACTTGCACCCCTGATCGGAAAAGTATTGGTCAGCGACGTCCAAGAGTTTCTTTCCGATACCCTGCCCGTGATGTTCGCGTAGCACCCCCAGGACATAGAGATCACCCGTGTGCCCGTAATGCACCTTGACAGCCACGAAACCGAGGTAGTTCCCGGAATCATCCATGGCTGCCCAAAAGGGCAAATCGGTAACGCCTTCCACATAACCGGTTATCTCTTCTTCAACGTCAAACCATCCGGGCAGAGCCCGAAGGATCTGTTCTGTGCAATCCCTCTTCTTTTGTCCTTCGGTGATCTGTACCATCGAGTAGCGCATCGGCCACCTCCAACATCGAAGAGCCCCGGGCTCGCGCGAAGGCATTGTCGCCAGCCGCGCGATCCTCATCTCGTGGGAACAGCAGCGGATCGATCTTAACACTCATCGAATAACCCCAGGACTCTTCTGATCGCTGCGTCGCGGAACCCTCTCCCCTTTAGGAATCGGTAATGCCGGGCACGTATCCGGGGATCCCCACCCACGTCCGCCCCCGATTCACCCCTCCCCCGTATGGCATCGAGGGCCATGGCAATCTCGGAATCGAAGTCAACGACCTCGTCGACCAGGGACCTCGCGAGATCGCCGTCCAAACCCTTGTTTTGCAGATCCCGGATAATCTTGGCGCGACCCTGGGGTTTTCGTTCCACAACGTATTCGACGTACCTACGGCCGAAGGCCTCGTCGTCGACCAAACCCATTTCCCGCAACTTATCTACGACCGCATCGGAGACATCGGGAGGGTGGCCGCGCCGGACGATCCTGCCCTTAATGGCGGCCGCCGGATAGTCGCGACGAGACAAAAGACCATAAGCATAGGCCAGTGCATCACCGTAGCCGGCATCTACTGACGAGGGAGCCGCCATCATTCCTCCTCCCAGGCCCGCATTCTTCGCTCGAGACCCA
>PUNF01000174.1 GCA_003552525.1 Clostridia bacterium
AACAGCTTGTAGTAACAAAATGAAAAACATAACAAACAAAGTAAAGAAATAAAGAACAAATTGCATACCGGACATAGTAAACACAAAGAGGGTATAAAACACAACCAAAACATGTACGGTAAATGTGACATATAAAGCTTTACGAAGTTTGGCTTGCTTCTCTTCCATTATACCCCACCACCTTTTTGTTTCTCAAGAGATTTTTTCATAACCGCAGGTTCTCTACGTGCCTTGCGCTCTTCGGCAAGCTGTTTAACCGCTTCTTCCGGACGCATGCCTTCATCGGCCATGGCACCAAAACTGGCGATTTCAGACGTAATGTCTTCATAGTCATCTTTCAAACGGTCCAACTTCATGCGGTCGAGAATCATATCCTTTTGCGGGAAGTCCTGATAGAACAGCCACTCTTCCGGAGTCAGCAATTCAATCTGTCCTTGATACTGCATCTGCACTTGCATAATCTGGTTTGCGGATTCCGCAAGACGTGCACGAGATTTCGGAAGCAACGGGCTGGCGTCAATATGATAACTGAACTGGTGGCGTTCTTGATTTTGCCCTTTGAATTTGTTGAAATCTATTTCTAAAGCTTCCCGTTCAGAATTTTCATACGTTGGGTTTGTGGCGAAAGAACGCTTGCCGCCAAAATGAATATAAAAATCCAAAATCGTGCGAGTCAAATCTTTGGCGTACTTTTCAATAAGATTGATTCTTGTATTGTCCGTCATGGACACACGTGTTTGTAAACGTTCCATACCGCCCGTAGTCGTAACCGAAGCAGTATCTCTACCCGTATACTTCACGTCGATGCCCGTAATCTTTTCGATAGATTCTTCAATGGAACTCTTGATGAATTCCAAATTCTTCGGAAGTTCAGGATAATTCAATTTTTGCAAAACTTTGGTAACGTCGCCTTCCGCTACAGGGAAAACTCGGTCAGGGTCATTAATTTCCCGAGCGACACGCTCAGGATTCAATCCGGATTGTAGACTCATGATTGTCGGTGTGCGCTGGGACGCATACACATGCGTAACGTTAATGGAATCCAAAATGTTGAGCGTCAACGCATTCTTCATAATACGCTGTACAACGCCGATACCGTATCCGTCTTTTTCCGGGGGCGTGGAATACAAAGCCACAATGGGGAAATAAGAAGGCTTAATGTTCTTTTGCGATTCCAAAACGATGTGGGACATCGTATAAATAATCTGGTCGATGCGCAAATTGCCTTTTTCGTCCACCACTTTTTTAAAAGCGATGTAAATCGGCAGCATGCCTCGAGTCATCGGCGAAACGTCACGGTTGTAATACCCTTTGCCTACGTCCGCCTGATTGGCGATATTCTCGATGTTGATTTTATCGTCCTTTTCGCTACGGAAGGCTTCATCGATTTTATCCTTGGCGTCCGGATACTTTGCGACTACGTCTTCATAGCTGTCTTCGCTGAGGATGAAAACCGCTCGGCCCTCTTGGAAATCGTTATAGTTCGGGTCCAAAAGCACCGACATCGGGTCTCGAGGCGTGAATTCCAATTCGCCCTTGTTGACACGGTCTCCTACTTTGTACTTGGCGTCGTCGTTCCAACCGAACTGCAAAAAGCTGCAATTCAAAAGAGCGGTGCGGGTGCCGAGCTTGAGCTGCTTCTCGCCGAGATTGTGGCGGTTGAACTCGTACTCCAAAAATTTGTTAATATTACGAGATTCTTCCATGTCCCCCGGGTCCACCGGAAGGACGTCCGCTATATAAGGCGCCGCATAGGTGCTGTTCACGATGTTGTCTTTGACATAGAAAACGTGGTTCGTATCCGGAATGATTTGATGCTTGGGGAGCCTGTGGCGAATCGTGTCCCAAAACTCTCCCGAATCATACGCATCCAGCATCTTCCAAATACGTTCCTTTTTGCTGCGGCGGTTTTTAAACGTTTGGCGAAGCTGTTCGACTTCTTCTATCGTATAGCCGTGATTCTTTTCAAAGTCTTTGTCTTTAGTCTCCATCTTCTACACCCTTGTTCTTTGCGGCTTCTTTGGCATATTCTTCAATATTGCCTTCCAAAAACAAATCATACACGTGATTAGTGAGCTGTGTAAGGTCCGAATAGCTCTTCTCATGCATGGGCTTGCCGTCGTTGTCTTTTTCTTCTTGTTCCATTTTCTCAAAATATTCCTTTTGTTTTTTGTATAAGTCGTTGCGGCTTTTAACTTCCGCACGTTCTTCCGTAGACAGCGCTTTTTGAATCTTGAGTTCCGGAACATTAATGGTCAACTCCGTAGGTTTTTCATCACGCTTTTCACTCATCTTGCGTTCCAGATTGTGGTTGTTCCAAAGCGTAAGAATCAACAACATGTTGGTCATCAACAATAACGAAATCAACAGTATTTCCATAGTCTCCTCCTAATCGAAAAACTTCGCAAAGCCTTCATACTGCTCTTGCTGTGAAGATTCGAACGGGTCCCAATTCGGCTTTTTCTTCGTTCTTTTATGCTTAAGTCGCTCCTTGGCGTAGACTTGCGTGTCCAGTTTCCGCAATTTGTGCGGCAATTCCATCACGATGAACTCCGTAGCGTTGATGCCGTGGTTATCCTTGTCTACAGGTTTTTGTTTATCGGTCCTACTTTGCAAGGTGCGCTCGGGATACTTGTACTTCTTGAATTCTTCGATGGCGTGTTCGCAGCCGTTTTGGAAAAAATATATATGCCCGTTGTCAATGAAGTCGTTCATATTGGTAATCCGGGCCTCCAAATCCATCTGCGCCGGTTTGAAGAAACAACCGTATTCTCTAAGCAGTGTACCGATGGTTTTCTTCTCGCCGTCCCGGGTCCTTTGGGAAAAACTCCTTTGGTCCATGACCGGAGGCTTGTACAAAGAGTTCGACGGAACGTCGTAGCGCATCTTCGTTTTGTATTCCTCGGCAATTTGCCGCAAAGATGCGTCGCTTGTCACAAGCTCGGTGTAAAAAAACACCGCCGGCTTGCCGTTGTTCTTTTCGCCATTTAAATCCAGCGCCCCGAACATGAAATGCGTGTTGTCGTTCAAACCGTAGTCCATGCCCACAACCCGGGGCCAATGAACGGGAACTTCGAAATCTTCGACGATGGCGTCCGTGATATGCGGATACACCATCCCTTCGGAATAATCAAAACTGCCCCGAATGTAGCGGTTGACCCACCATCTCGGCTTGCCCTGCACCAAATTGCGGATAAAGTTCTTCGGCAGGTGCGTATTCGCCTTGGAGGGCACGATATGCGTCGACTTGTTCGGCGTCGCTTCGTTCGGATTGACGTGATAATTCTGCTTTTCGTCGTAGTGTATGTATATGCTGCCGCTGCGCATAAGGAAATCGTCCTTTATCCAGCCCGCATCCGGGTTCGATTCCAGATACATCTGAATCCAGTTCAACTTCTCCTTCCTGCGCAAACGGTTCGTGTCCGCTTCGTAGGTCATCACCGGTTCGTCGTTTTCATCCAACTCATATTCGATGGCGGTGTCGTTACGCAACCTAGTACTGAGCTGAACGTACGCTTCGTGTTTGACCTCGGAGGCCTCGAGCACATGCGCCCGGGAGAGGTTGTACGAACGTATGTCGCCCACATCCGCCAGATGGCGATAGTAAAGCGTATGCCCGTTGACGAAATGTATCATGTTCTTTTGGCGGTTGTACTTCTTGACGAAATCGATGGGGAAATCCGATTCAAAGTCCTTGCGGACCGTGTTGTCGAGCTGAACCAGCGTGTTGGCGCCGATAAGCGTCTCGCCATTCGGGGTAATCATAATGTGCTTCTGGTCGCCTTGATACCCCACAAACGTCTTCCCTGAACCATATGCGCCAAACCCTCCGACTTCCGGAGAAGAATCCCTAAGGATAAAATACTGATGGTCCAGCGGCACGGCCGTGTTGTAATAGGTGTTGCAGTTTCTCGATGCGCATTTTACCCAAAATTGAGAAGGGCCCCCACGAATGGACATCGCTTCCTTCATAGGGCCCTTGCATCGAAAACAACGAAGCTTACTCTTGTTTACGTGATAATACTTCATCGTCTTTCTTCTCTTTTTTATTTTTGTTGCGCATCAAAATTTCGTTTTGCTTTTCCATGACGGCTTGTTCGGTCAAGCCTTCGAAACGGCTCTTCTTGCCGTCGGGGTGGAACTTGTCAATGACCAAACTAAAACCGAGAACGGCTCGTTGATAAAGCTCTTCCTTAAGCTTTTTCTTCTCCTTCTCGGTCATTTTCGGGTTTTGGGATTGTGCGTATTTTTCAAACGTGTTCAAAAGTTCGTACAGGGAGGTGTTCATCATATCCAAGACTTCTTCCAAGGACATTTCGTTTTGCAGATTCAAAACAACCTGATTGTCTTCCTTCAGGCCGATAATAATCGCACGGTCCACATCCATAAGTTCTTGTTTATCGCTAATTATTTTCATTATTTAGATTCCTCCTCATTATATATTATACCGAGGGGGCATGCAAAAGACAACCTTTTTTATAATTTTTATTTTTTTTTATTTTTTTTTTATAAAAAATGGGTGGTAAAACATTAAGCACGTATCTGCTTCGTGGGGGTGAACTCCGCTTACTGGGCTCTGTTTTAAGGTACACCCCGGTCGAAATATAACAATCTGAGCGGAGAAAAATTTTAGAAAGGATGATGCGTCATGAGAGTGCGCAGCGCACCACAACAGGTACCAAATACCAAACAAAATTTTTGAAAGGAAGGTGCATCATGCGTTGGTTCCAAGAACTACTAAAAAATCAACAAAGTGTAGAGTTTGCAATCAAGCGACCTCTGCACAAATCGTACTACAGCCGACGTCGGGCTCGAGCAATACGACTGGAAGTTCGGAGGAACTTCCAATACAGGGAACTGTGGGTTCCTGTGTCTCAGTGGTCTAAAAAGCCACTGAAACAAATTGTAGAAGAGCATTATAAAGCGCTAAGCGGCGCAAAAACAACAAGAGAAAGAAACAGAAGCAGAATAAAAATACGGCTGGTACTGGAAACACCAGCCAAGAAAAGCATCAAGAGAACCGTATCAGACATAGATAGCTATGTCAGGGAAAAGCGGTTCGCAGAACACGTGGGGGCAGAACTCCCCCTGCGGAGGAAGAGCAATAAAATCTACAACAAGAATTTGCTCTTCTACAACTACTTCCCAGAAGTAGAAGTAGTTGTTAAAGCAAAAAGCGTTGACGACATGAAGAGGAGGCTTGAGGTCGAAAAACGATACCTCATAGAGCCGGGATTAGCTCTTCACAAAAGAGCTAGGTTGTTGGGCAAACCAACACCAAAAATTAAACTTACGGCGAAACTGGAGTTTGTCCCAGACGCCGAAGACGAACGGAGTCTAAAAGTCTCCGTAGACGAACAAGGAAACAAACACTTTGTTCGTGTAAGAGACAAACGCCGACAATACGAACACATCGGCGATTTGGACGAGGAACTTCTGCCTCGCCCTGAGACCTTCAGGGAATGGGCAGAAGAATTAGCCTTTGAAGACAATAGTTATCAGGGCGACGTCGATAGGGCTGAAAAAGACTTAAAAGATTATTACTACAGCCGGCCCGCTGTAGTAAAGTTTTTGTCAGATTTTTACGACAAAAACAAGCGCAAGGGGGAGAATCCATGTACCTTCAACAAGTACATGGAAAACATCAAGCAGTTCCAACTACCGCCGGCAGAAGAACTGCCTCCTCTATACGAAGTATTGTCAAAATACTTCGACTAAAGCTGATTGAAAGAGCAGTTGGCAGGCTCTGCTCCGTTATCAAAAGCCTGCAAATAATATAAAAAAAAGGAGAGAACAAAATGCTTAAGTTAGGTTTAATTTCCGGAAGGCATGACCTTCCGGTAGAAGATTACGTCTTTAATGAAATCGGAGACGTAACAGCTGTTGATACGCTTGAAGAAGAGGCGTATCAAAAATTGAAGGGGCTTTGTGGCCAACCGCATGACGGTCACGTAGCTCCGGCCGCGTATCGGGAACATGCAGACGCGCGGTTTGTAAACAATGGCACGCCTGTGGTTGTGTATGCTACAGGCTTGTCAGTCGCTTTACTCGCGGTTATCAACGCCGCGAGGGCGTTGGGTGTGCACGACTTGACGGTCATGCACTATGACGCTTCCGAAAAGAAGTATTACCGTCAAAAAATCGTGTGGTAACACGCGATTGACAAAAAATGGGATGGTATCATGGAATTGGCTCGACGAAAATCATGTTTCACAATTCGTCGGGCCACGTGATACCACGTTTCAAAAAAAAGGAGAAGGAAAATGAACAGAAAAAATCCCATCACATTGTTCAGGAACAAATTCAGCTTCCTGAGCAATTTCTACCCCGCAAGTGTTGTAGTTGATGGGCGTACATACCCAACTGTGGAAAACGCCTATCAAGCGCTTAAATGCGCAAACAATGCTTATCGTGATTTGTTTACAAAAATCACGCCTGCTCAAGCAAAAGAACAGGGTAAAAGAGTCAAAGTACGAAAAAACTGGCACAAGGAGAAGAAAGCGGTCATGTGGCAACTTCTCCTTAAGAAATTCGAACATCCAGCACTAAAACTTGCACTCAAAGAAACAGGAAAGCGCCCCATACTCCACGAAAATAACTGGAAAGACAACTATTGGGGCATTTGGAAAGGAGGAGGTAAAAATTTGCTGGGCAAAATGCTCATGCAAATTAGAGACATCTTATAGATGGTTAGGATGCGTGTTGGAAACAGCACGCATCCGCCATCTTTTTTCTACTATCAGCCATGTTTAACCGCTACATGTAGCCATCGTATCCGCATTTGTGTGTAAAACATCCCCCTCTACCCGCAGATTAGGGCAAATTGAGAACAAATTTGTATGTTTGGCCCGATAACATATTTGTATGTTCGTTTTTCTGATATATCTACCTATACCAGATTTTTCAATATAACATACATATATGTATTAAAACATACATTGTGGTATGCCAACATACACCAGTGTTATCGGCCCAAAAACGTTCTCGTATGTTATATTGAAAAATCAGGTATAGCCAGTGGAAATGCAAAATGAAAACATACAGATTTGTATGTCGCTACGCAAGTCTCCTCAC
>PUNF01000038.1 GCA_003552525.1 Clostridia bacterium
AGGGGCAAATCTCCCATCTCAAACAAGTTGTTCTGAGGGACGGCCGCCATGCATTTCATCCCCTTGTAATCCAATTCAACAAGTGTTAAAGTATAATCCATGAAGGCAAGCCAGGGTGGGCGTCGTCGCCAGGTATCCACTCTTTCCGTTTTTTCCCTGAGTAACGGCTTGCTCGAGAACGATGTTGGAGCGCGTATTGCAGCTTGGTGCGGGTGCAGGAGGCGCAAGAATTGGCGTAAGCGTGACGGGGAGGTTATTTCGGGCCGATGCAGATGAGGGCGAATAAAGAGAAACCGGGAGGAATCGGGCGTCTGGGCGGTTATGTCCGTCGGCGGAAACGCCTCATTGCTCTCACACTCTCGACCGTCGTCGTTTCCACCGCCCTCGGCTTGTTCCCACCCTGGTTGCTTCAGTACGGGATTGACCATTACTTGGTGAATCCGAATCCGGAGTACCTCGCATGGGTGGCTGTGGCTATGGTGCTGTCGGCGGTCATAAAAGGGATCTTCGATTTCGCCAAGCGTTATGCCAGCGAGCATCTGGCGCACCGTGTGATCCACGACATCCGATCTGACGTTTACCGGCACCTCACCCGCCTATCCTTCTCCTTCTACGATTCCTCCCGGACCGGTGACCTCATCGCCCGTGTTACTGCCGATGCGGACGCCCTGAAACGATTTCTTGCCAACGCCTTCGCGTTCATCGTGGCGAACGTGTTTACCATAATGGGAGTCGCCTTCGTCGTCATGCGATGGGATGTGCGGCTCGGTCTCGTCTATCTGCTCTTCTTGCCGCCGATGGTGCACGCGATGGTGACGTACGCAAAACGCGTACGACCCGCCTTCGGTCGCGTCCGACGCCAGGTCGCCCGTCTGACCGAAGTCCTGCGCGAGGATCTCCTCGGTATCGAGGTGATCAAGCTTTACGATCGCGAGGAGGCGGAACGGGAGGATTTCGTCGATGTCTGTGAACAGAACGTCGAGGCGAACGTGGGTGCCGCAAGGGTCAGTGCTTTGTGGATGCCCTACGTGCATTTCCTCTTGGGTGCAATGACCGCGGCAGCAGTTTGGTACGGCGGTTACCTGGTCATTACCGACGAATTGTCCATCGGTGTCGTTGCCGGGTTCGTGGGATATACTGCCATGCTGATGCGTCCGATCCGGCAAACGGGCATGATGATGGGGTTTGGCTCGCAGGCCCTGGCGGCATCCACACGCATCTTCGAAGTGCTGAATACCGAACCACAAGTCCGCGATGCGAGCGACGCTTATGCACTTCCCCCCGTCGAGGGGAACGTGCGGTTTCGCGAGGTGTCGTTTTCCTATGACGGTGTCCATTGGGCGCTCGAGGACATCAATCTCGACGTGGATGCCCGGAAAACCATCGCGATCGTAGGCCCTACGGGTGCGGGCAAATCAACCCTGGTGCACCTATTGCCTCGTTTTTATGATCCAAGCCGCGGATCGATCTCCATCGACGATCACGAGTTGTCCCGTGTGCAACTGGAATCGCTGCGGGACCAGGTGGGCATTGTCCTGCAGGATCCATTTCTCTTCGCCGCCTCCATTCGCGAGAACATTTCCTACGGCAAGCCGGAGGCCCGGGAAAGTGAGATTCGCGAATGCGCAAGCAGGGCCCAGATAGCCGACTTCATCGAAACACTACCCCTTGGTTACGAAACTCCCGTCGGAGAGCGTGGTGTTACGCTCTCGGGTGGGCAGAAGCAACGCATCGCGTTGGCGAGGGTGTTGCTGACCGACCCGCGCATACTGATCCTGGATGAACCCACGTCCAGCGTAGATGCCGAGACGGAAATGCGTATACAGCGTGCGATGGAGGAGGTGCTAGATGGGCGAACGAGCTTTGTCATCGCGCATCGATTGTGGACCGTGCAGCACGCAGACCGTATCGTGGTGATGGATGATGGGAAGATCCAGGAGATCGGGACCCACGAAGAGCTCCTCGCTTCGGATGGCCTATACGCCGAGCTGTCGGATGCGCTCTCTACGGCTCCCGGACATGGTGAAGAGAGAGGGGGTGTGCGCCCATGAGGGGTGGCTTCGGTCGTCGGATGACCACTGGCAAGGAAGAGGCCTTTTCACTGAAGGACCTGGACCGGCGCGCACTGCACCTGATCCTGGGCCTCGTCCGTCCACACCTCCCAAGGCTCCTATTGGCCTTGTTTGCCATGCTTTGTGCGACGGGGATGACACTCGCGGGACCCTATTTGGCCAAAGTCGCCGTGGATGATTACATCCTGGCGGGGGACCTGGTCGGTCTCGGGTGGATTGCGCTGATGATCCTCGTAAGCTACGGGCTTTTGTGGTTCTCGTCTTATTGGCAAACGTACCTTTCGAGCACGGTGGCGCAGCGGGTGATTGGCGACCTGCGGATCCGTCTGTACGATCATATGCAGGCGATGTCGGTGGGCTTTTTCGAAAAACGTCGCACGGGCGACCTCCTGTCCCGCGTGATCCACGATCTCGAGGCGATTTCTGAGCTGGTGACTTCGGGGTTTGTGCATCTACTCAACGACGTCCTTACGTTGCTTGGTATCGCCATCGTGATGCTTTGGTTGGATGTGCGTCTCGCCGCGGTAACCTTCGTCGTGCTCCCGCTGATCGCCTTCGTCATGAATCGGCTGGGGAAGAAGATGCGCAGGGCCTATACAGAGGTTCGGGAACGATTGGCCACCCTCAATATTGATGTAGAAGAGAATCTTTCCGGTATTCGCGTGGTCCAGGCACTCAATCGGGGAGAAGCCACCGCTGCATCCTTTGGCCAGCGGAGCTGGGAGAACCTGCGCGCCAACCTGCGGGCTGCATCGCTATTTGCATTGCTATTTCCCACCATGACCATTAGCCGTGTGCTCGGGGAAGCCCTCGTCTTCTGGTACGGTGGTTGGCAATATATCGCCGGTACCATCAGCCTTGGCGTGATCATCGCCTTCCTGGGGTACGTGCGGCGATTCTTTGCCCCGTTGGCTGAACTCTCCCAGGTTTACAATACGTTCCAGTTGGCCGGGGCTTCGCTGAATCGTACGATGGAGATTCTGGACGAAAAGCCCACTGTCATCGAGCCCCGGTATCCCACTCGGGGCCCGCGCCCAGCACGGGGGGAGATCCTCTTCGAGGATGTGCACTTCGCCTATCGAGCGGACGAGATGGTGCTCGAGGCAATCAACTTACGCATTGCGCCGGGCGAGACCTTCGCCATTGTCGGGCCCACGGGCGCCGGCAAGAGCACCTTGGTGAAGCTGCTGGTTCGGCTCCATGATCCCCTGCGCGGAACGATTTACCTCGATGGTATTGACCTCCGGGAACGATCCTTCTCGGACCTGCGCCGCACGATTACCGTCGTGCCCCAGACGGTGTTCCTGTTCGATACGACGGTGGCGGAAAATATCCACCTGGGTAATCCCGATGTGGACGAAGCAACGGTGAGGGACGCCGCAGAGACAGTCGGGGCCGACGCGTTTATCCGGGCGCTACCCGATGGATATGATACGCCGGTGGGCGAGTCCGGGGCGCGACTATCGGGCGGTCAGCGCCAGCTGATTGCGCTAGCCCGGGCCCTGGTCGCGGATCCCAAGGTGCTGGTTCTCGACGAGGCGACGTCGAGCGTCGATCCGCGTTCAGAAGAGCAAATCCGGCGGGCCCTTCCCCTGATGCTCGAGGATCGTACCGCCGTCATCATTGCCCACCGGATGTCGACGATCCGGGAGGCAGATCGTATCGGGGTGATGGAGAATGGTGCACTGATCGCAGTCGGAAGCCATGATGCGCTTCTGAGGTCGTGTGCGACCTACCGGGACTTCGTGCATCTACAGACCCAATGATGCAGGGCCCGGCAGGATTCTCCCTCCAGCATTCGAAAAGCTTTTCCCAATAGCCCTCGAAACCGTTTCCTGTTTGATGGATGGGAGCCCTCAACCGATGAGCGAATTGCCCATGCTTTCCGTGTTGGAGCTATCGAGCATGATTGCCCGTAGAGACGTGTCACCCCTCGAGGTTATCCGGTCATTCCTGGCTCGGATCGACGCCTTTGAAGCGGGACTTCACCACTACATTTCGATTGCGCGTCATACCGCCCTCGATCGTGCGCAGAGCCTCGAGGAAGAGCTCGATCGCGGACAATATCGTGGTCCACTCCACGGTATTCCGGTCGTACATAAGGATGTCATCGACACGATCGACCTCCCCACCACGGCGCATTCAAGAGCCCTCGATGACGAGTGTGTTCAGGCCGATGCGGCTGTCGTGCGGAGGCTAGAATCCGCGGGGATGATTCTCCTTGGGAAGACCAATACGAACGAATTTGCGAACGGTGGAACGCCGATCTATGAGACACCGCGAAATCCCTGGGATGTTACGCGTTTCACCGGGGGTTCCAGCGCGGGATCCGGGGGGGGCGTGGCGGCAGGCACCGCCATCGCTGCGACGGGCTCGGACACGGGAGGATCCATTCGTGCCCCGGCCAGTTTTTGCGGCATCGTCGGTCTGAAACCGACTCATGGTCTCGTCGATACCGGGGGCTTGATCCCGCTTTCATGGTCGATGGACAACATCGGCCCAATGACCCGGACCGTAGCCGACAACGCGGTTTTGCTCGGGGCCATGGTCGGAATGGACGCGGTGGAATATGGTGTCGCTTTTGCGCCGGGCCGGCAGAGTCGACTGGAAGGGGTTACCGTCGGCATACCCCAGAATCATTTCTTCGAGACGCTTCACCCCGAGGTGGATACCGCCGTCCGCCGGGCCGTCGAAGACCTCGAACAACTCGGGTGCGAAATGATCCCGGTCGCGTTGCCCGGCGCCGGGGATCTCAAGGCCGCGGGGTCGATTATCGTGGCGGTAGAGGCCTATGCACGGCATGCGGATAGGCTGCGGCGGGTCGGGGACTCATACGGGGTCCGCGCGCGGCGCCGACTCGCGACGGGTGCCTTTTTCTCTGCCGCCGACTACGCCGAGGCACTGCAGGTGCGAGAAGAATGGATGCGCACGCTGAACCGGGCGATGTCCGGAGTCGATGTCCTCGCTACCCCCACCCAAAGAATCCTAGCTCCGACCATTGAAGAGGAGGAAATGGGCCCGCCGGATACTTCCTGGGGTACTCGTCACTTCAACTTCTCCGGTCATCCGGCGATCTCGCTCCCCTGTGGCTTCAGTAGAGATGGGCTCCCCATCGGGTTGCAGCTCGTCGGACACCACCACGAGGAACGTGCGCTGTTGCAGGTTGCCCATGTCTATGAGCGGGCGGCGGAATGGTATCGAAGGCGCCCCGATCCGAGAGGGTGGAAACGATGATGGACATTCAGTGGATGCGCGTCGAACGTGATCGACTCGGGTTGTCCCTGACAGATGAAGATCTCGAGGATATCCGCATTGTCGTCCGCGCCACGCGCGAGGATCTCAGCGGTGCGCGCAAGGGCGATGCGGAAGCCCTACAGGGGCCATACGTGCTGCGGCTTGACCTGGACCAGGGCGCCGCGAATCGATCCGACCGATGACAGAGTGCGGGACGGCCCCCGAGGCCGGGAGCCGTCCCAAGCGGGCAGTCCAAGTTTACCGACGTTTGCTCGAAACTCTGGTTACCGGAAAATCAGCGCCAGCGCAATGATGGTCCCGATCGATGCAAGCAATGCGATGACAGGACGACCCATTTGCCATCACCTTCCTCAGTGCGCTCTCAGCCAACGCCTTCCCGCGTGTTCACGGAACTTAGGCAAGTTACCGTGCGCATGTGTCGGATCTTCGGCGGTGATCTGCGGTTGCGGCATCGGGTGCCTCTTTCGAAATGGCTAGACCTGAACTGCCCGCGTAGTCCAGTCATCGCCAGGCTTCACTCCCAACTTCATTATACCACGTGCGTATTCGCGTGTCGCCCATTTTTCGAGAAATACGGGCATTGAGTGCGCATCGGCAACGAATTATCTCGGGATGCGTTCGTTGTTGGATATATTTCGCATTCAGTGGGGGCGTGGGATGTGCACTCCATGGGCCACCTATGGATCGTGTGGAGGGTTCCCCGCGTCGGACTCGAAAGGGTTTTCCATCCAGAAAGGAGGAGGGATCTTGTCAATTCGAGACAAAGTTCTCGCCGTCATGGAACGAGAGAGAGAGGGATTGATCGCCTTGAGCGATCGGGTCTGGGAGTATGCCGAGGTAGGGCTTCAGGAGTACCGTTCGGCCCGCGACCAGGAATCGTATCTGGCGGAGCGTGGGTTCTCCGTTACGTCGGGTGTTGCCGGCATGCCCACGGCCTTTGTGGCCTCCAAGGGCGAGGGGAGCCCCGTGTTGGCCTTCCTTGGAGAATACGATGCCCTGCCCGGTACCTCGCAGGATACGGTCCCCTATCCAAAACCACTCCAAGAGAAAGGACCCGGTCACTCCTGTGGTCACAACCTCCTGGGGGTGGGTTCGCTCGCCGCCGCGGTCGCCCTCGCGGAGGTGATGGAGGATGAAGGGATCCGGGGCGAGATCCGGTATTACGGCTGTCCGGCGGAAGAGACGCTGGTCGGCAAGGTGTTCATGGTAAAAGAAGGCCTGTTCGACGATGTCGATGCCGCCTTTTGCTGGCACCCGGCCGCGGTAAACGCCGTACGGATGGATAGTACTTCGGCGATGAATTCTGTGAAGTTCCGATTCTTCGGTCGCTCGTCTCACGCTGCCGGTGCACCGGAAGTGGGTCGGTCGGCACTCGATGCCGTCGAGCTGATGAATGTCGGCGCCAACTATCTCCGGGAACACGTGATCGAGGAGGCGCGCATTC
Source organism: Clostridia bacterium (assembly GCA_003552525.1). GTDB lineage: Bacteria > Bacillota > Sulfobacillia > SLMV01 > SLMV01 > CSSED11-154. The sequence goes on from PUNF01000038.1 coordinate 6,772, forward strand.
ACTACGTGATTACCGACGGTGGCGGCGAACCCAACGTGGTTCCGCCAGAAGCCGAAGTTTGGTACTACATGCGAGCACCGGAGCGCGATGAGGTGGATGACATCTTTGCGCGCCTTCGCCGCATTGCCGAAGGTGCAACGCTGATGACGGATACGTCGGTCGAGGAACAATTCCTCTCCGGCTGCTACAACAAGCTGGTCAATCGGCCGCTGGCGGAATTGGTGCAGCGCAATCTCGAGGCCATTGGTCCACCATGCTTTAGCGAAGAAGATCATCGCTTCGCCGAGAGCATGCAGGAGCACCTGCCCAAGGGCCAGAGGAAAGCGACGCTCAAGAGCCTCCGCGATCGATATGACGTTGATCTGGGGGATACCCTGTTGCACGAGGAAATAATGCCCATGACCGAACCAAGGGGTCGGCGGGGCGGTGGCTCTACCGACGTGGCCGATGTGAGTTGGGTGGTCCCGACGATAGAGTTCTCCGCGGCATGCAGTGTGCTCGGGGCGGCTGGACACAGCTGGCAGGTTACGGCATGCTCGGGCAACCACATTGGGCATACGGGCATGATACTCGCGGGCAAGGTGATGGCGTTGACGGCATTGGATCTGGTGGAGGATCCCGGGGCTCTTGAGGAAGCGAAGAAAGCCTTCGAAGAGTCCGTGCGCGAAAATCCATATCAGTCGCCCATACCGGACGGAGTGGACCCACCACTGGACCAGTTGCCGGAACACTGAGGGAGCGTGCAAATGACCGAGAGAATGCGGATAGAAGATCTTCGCAAGTATCGCTGGGTTTCCGATCCCAGGATCTCCCCGTCCGGGGAGGAAGTCGCCTATGTCGTTTCCGAGGTCAACGGGGACGACTCCGGTTACGAGAGCCACATTTGGTTAGTGCCCTGCGGCGGGGGGGCGCCGCGGAAACTGACCTCCGGCGGTGTGGATACCATGCCCCGATGGTCCCCCGACGGTCGGCACCTGGCCTTCCTATCGCGGAGGGAGGGTGACGACAACAGTCTCTGGATCATCCCGAGGGACGGGGGAGAAGCCCGGAGGGTAACCCCCGGCATCGAGGGTATCCGGTACTATTGCTGGTCGCCCCTCGGTGATCGACTTGCCTTCACCAGGATCATCGGTTCCGCCGAAATGGAGGGAGAAGGGGAGTCCTCCGATGATGACGACGTCGTGGTGATTCGCACCATGAGCTACAAGTTGAACGGGAGGGGCTTCATCCACGAAGAGTTCTCCCACGTATTCGTCGTCGACGCCGGCGGGGGCGAGGCAGTTCGCATTACCGATGGTCCCTACGACCACGTCGAGCCCGCCTGGTTCCCCGATGGAGTCCACGTCGCCTGTGCCTGCACCCGGGCGGAAGATCGCGGTGAGATCGATCACGCCGACATCCTCGTATTTCCCGCGGATGGCTCTGTTCCGGGTGGATCCACGGATCCGGTTTGCCTCACCCCGGGCCTCGGCCCCGCCTCTTCACCGGTTGTGAATGCCTCGGGTACCCACGTGGTGTACGTGGGCCACGACAACGAGTACTACGGCGCCACGCTCCCGGGGCTTTTGGTGGCCTCGGTGGCGGACGGGGAGGTTCGGGCCATTCTCGACCGTGACCAGGAGGTGGGTTGCGCCATCGGGGGGGACAACCGTTACGGGAATTACCCGGAGGCACCGACCTGGACGAGGGGCGACGCCGAGATCCTCTTCACCACCTCCCACCGGGGTAGCTGTAACATAGCCGCGGTGGATCCGGCCGATGGGAGGGTCAGGTACCTCACCGGGGATAAGTGGGCGGTGACCGCCTTTAGTTACAGCGATGCGTCGGACCGGGTCGCCTTCGTCGCGGAAGATCCCGCGCAACCCGGGGAAATATGGGTCCTGGAGCCGGGGGGAGGGCCCGTGAGGTTGACGCATCACAATGCACACCTCGATGCGTACGATCTCCCGAGGCCCCGGGAGATCGTTTACCCGGGCTCCGAGGGGGCCATGATACAGGGTTGGATCCTAGAACCCACGGGCCAAGGCGAGGAGAACACGCCCCTGGTACTGCAGATACACGGGGGCCCCCATGCGGCGTACGGGTACGCGTTCAACCACGAGTTCCACTGCCTGGCGGCCAGGGGATTCTCGGTCCTGTACACCAATCCCCACGGGAGCAGGGGCTACGGGGCAGCCTTCAATGCCTCGACTCGTCACGATTGGGGAGGCAAGGACTACCGCGACCTGATGGCCGGTGTGGATTTCCTCCTTGATGAAGGAGGTTTCGATCCGGATCGCCTGGGCGTCGCCGGTGGAAGCTTCGGTGGTTTCATGACCAACTGGATCGTCGGACACGACGATAGGTTTGCCGCCGCCGTCACGCAGCGGAGTTCCTGCAACAGGTTCAGCATGTTCGGGACCGGGGACCTGGGATATAACCATGGTCAGTGGGAGTTCCCCGGGTTCCCCTGGGATAATCCCGGCGAGTACCTGAGGCTATCTCCCATCAGCTATGTAGATCGGGTGAACACCCCGATGTTGATCATACACTCCGAAAATGACCTGCGATGTCCCATGGGGCAGGCCGAGGAGTGGTTTACGGCTCTCAAGAGGCTGGGGAAGGAAGCGGTGTTCGTTCGCTTTCCCGAGGAGAACCACGAGTTGTCCCGATCGGGTCGACCCGATCGGCGGATACGGCGCCTGGAGCTAATCGTGCAGTGGTTCGAGGAGAGAATCGGCGCGGGAAGGGATATTGATCCTGTAACCCGCGCCTAATCTGAAGGGCCCTATCCCTCGAAGGTTCCCAAAACGACCGGGCGGGCGTCGCGCACCATGGTGCGCCCGCTCGCCCAGACATGCCGTACCTCGAGATCACTTTGGGTGAGGCACACGAGATCGGCGAAGGCTCCGTTTTCAATCTTACCCCTTCCCCGAATCTGCAGTATGCGGGCGGGGTTTGCAGTGCACATCGCCACAGCCGAGGGAAGCGGAACGCCGCCATCTACCATGCCGCGAACTGTCTGCAGCAATGTCTCGGGGCTTCCGACCCCGAGGCCAACGTAATTGCCATTTTCGTCGAAGCGGGGCTTGCTTCCATTGCCGTCTGAACTGATTGTAACCAGATCTTCCCTCGCTCCCCTTCCGAGCAGGTATTCTATGCGCGCGGCAGCTTCATCTCCCGCGGTCACGTCCACGGGGCCGCCGAGCCGGGTGAACTCCGCGGCGGATGCGAGCAATCTCTTGCTTCGACCGACGTGGGTGGGGTACAGGTTGCCGGCGGGAATCTCGGTCTCCCGGACCAGCCTGAACAGGGGATCTAGGCCGGCTTCGGATGACCCGACGTGGACGTGCATTAGGCCAGCCTTGCCCCCAAGCATACCGCCCACACGGCACTCCGAAGCCAGGTGGCGAAGATCCACTATCCCGGGCTGGGATGACCTGTGGTCGGACATGGCCACCTTGGCCCCGATGAATCGGTCCACGAGCATGATGTCATCCCGCACCGTGCCCGTGACCGTGGGTGTGGGGAGCTGATATGCTCCGGTGTATGCGCGGGTGGTGATTCCCTCGATCTCGAGGGCCCTCGCCTTGGTCAGCAGGGATGGTAGGCTTCTGGTCGTCCCGTCGGTGCCGAGGACGCCGACAGCCGAGGTCACCCCGGCGCGGGTTAAGGTGGTCAGGGAGATTTCCGGGGTCCTCGTTTGGGGTCCGCCTTCCCCACCGCCGCCCAGGAAGTGCACATGACCGTCCACCAAGCCGGGTATCAAATAGTCCCCCGCCAGGTCTATTTCTTCGATCGGGCCCAAGCCGGACGGTGCATCGAAGGATTCCGAGCTTAAGCGGTGAATGCGAGACTGTATGAGCAGAACGTGTCCTACACCCATATCTTCGGGACAGATGAGTCGCGCATTCCTGAGGATGGTCACTGCGGGAGGATCCGTGATGATGGTTTCGTTCACCGTATCTCCGCCTCTCCTGATTTGTCTCAGGATTACATTTGGCTGCGTTCGGGGTGATGTCCTCTGAGCGGGGTGTGGGATTGCGAAAGGAGCAATCATGTCGGTTCTAGACCTTTGTCGAAAGCGGTGCAGTGTCAGGAAGTTCACCGGGGATCCTTTGTCCGTCCCAGACCTGGATTATCTCAAGGAGGTAGGGCGCTGGGCGGCCACCTCGAGGAATCGCCAGGCGCGACGCTTCGTCGTGGTGCACGAGAGGGAAAACCTGCGCGGCTTGGTGGAAGAAGCGAAGATGCAGGATTTCGTGGAGTCCGCGGGTGCACTGGTCTTCGGTATCGCCGAGGATGACAGTAGCGGTTCCAAGCTGGATGTAGTGATTTCGTTGACCCAAATGGAAATGGCGGCTGTGGAACAGGGCCTGGGTACTATCTGGCTCGGTATATGGGACAAAGAGATTGTACGCCGTCGGCTGAAAATCCCCGGGGAAATGGCTCCGGTGGTGGCCCTGGCCATTGGAAAACCCGCCGAGATGGGATCTCCCAGGAAGAAGCTTCCGGTGGAGGATCTTTTCCGGTCGGAGACATTCTAGAGCGATATTTCGAAGGGATGGGTGTTTATGAGTTCTGCTAATGAGGGCAACGGACGCAGGCTGCGACCCGAGGACATATGGTCATTTGAACTGGTCGGGGATCCCCGGGTATCTCCCGACGGCCGGCGGGTCGCCTTCGTCCTGACCGGGATCGATTCGGAGGCCAATGCATACGTTTCGTCCATCTGGATGGCGGAGACCGATAACCCCGCGAGCGTGCGACCGTTAACCAACCCCGCCGGCGACGAGCCCGTCCGGGAAACCATGCCCCGGTGGTCGCCCGACGGAAGCCGCCTGGCCTTCGCATCCAATCGGGACGGGGCGACCCGTCTTTGGGTTATCGATCCCGACGGTGGCGAGGCCGAGAGGGTTGGTGATCACAGCGGCAACCTGGCGGGGTTGACCTGGTCGCCGACCGGCAAGGCCCTGGCCTTCACGTCGGCGCCGCCCGCACCGTCCCCCGAGTCCGATCCGCAGCCCGATGTCTACAGCACCGACAGGCTCCGTTACAAGTTCAACGGGCGCGGACTCATGGAAGATGAGCGCAGGAATGCCGTGTGGGTCATGGACGTAAAGACCGGGGACGCCACGCAGTTGACCGACAGCTGGTGGGACGACGCCAATCCTGCGTGGTCCGCCTGCGGTGATTACATATATTTCACCTCGGATCGTTACCCCGAAGAGGACATGTATTACGTCACCGATCTCTATCGCGTCTACGGGGCCGGGGGCGAGGCGGAGCGGATCACGGACGGAGAGGGGCCCGTCAACAATCCCGTGGTCTCCCCGGACGGCGAAAGGGTCGCCTTCATCGGTAACGCTCGCGGGGACGACACCGTGGCCAACCTCGAGCTTTGCACCATGGATATTGAAGGTGGCGACCGAACATCGGCCACCTCGAGCATCGACAGGAGCGTCGGCAACTCCGTAGGCTCCGACACGCGCATGGATGGCGGAACCGGTGAACCGGTATGGATCCGCGGGGGCGAGGAGATCCTCTTCTCGGTCACCGATGGACCCAGGTGCGACCTCCACGTGACGGTCCCCGGGAGCGATCCCAGGCCCGTCGATGGGCTTCCCCCGGTGATCACTTCCTTCTCCGCCAACTCCGAGGGAGATCCCGTTGTGGCCGCCGTGGCCGCCGACTGGGACAATCCCGGGGATCTGTGGATCGTCGGGCGTGACGGGATAGCCACAAGGTTCACCGCCTTCAACGACGCACTCCTGGACGAGTTGATCCTTTCCGAGCCAAAGCGGGTCGAATACATCGGGGCGGAGGATTGGCCCATGGAAGGGTGGATCATGGAACCCGCCGGGATCCGTGATGGGCAGAAGTATCCCCTTGTCCTGCACGTCCACGGTGGCCCGGCGGCGACCAGCGGGAACGCCTTCTTCTTCGAGTATCAGCTGCTGGCCTCCGAGGGGTGGGGCATCATGTACAATAACCCCCGGGGATCCAAGGGTTACGGCGAGGAACACGCCCGCGGAGTAATCGGCGAGTGGGGCAGGAACGATTACCTAGACCTGATGGCGGCCGTGGACCGGGCATCGGAGCTGGACTGGGTGGACGTCGATCGACTCGGTGTAACCGGCGGTAGCTACGGTGGATACATGACGAATTGGATGGTGACGCAGACGGGTCGTTTTCGAGCGGCGGCGACTTTCCGCTCCATCTCCAATCTCTATACGAAATACGGGTGCAGCGATATCGGTTTCTACCATAACCGCAAGGGAATGGGAGGCGCCGATCTTTGGGATGAAGAGGATTTCATCATGTCCCGGTCACCGATTCGCTACGCACCTCGTGTCACCACGCCGATCCTGATCGTACACGCGGAGGAAGACTACCGCTGTCCCATGGAGCAGGCAGAGCAATGGTATTCGGCTCTCAAGCGCCTCGGTGTAACGACACAATTCGTTCGATATGCCGGTGAGAATCACGAGCTATCCCGTTCGGGCAAACCCCAAAACCGCGTGGATCGCCTGCGGCGTTTGGTGGCCTGGTTTGCAGAACACCTGGGGGATACCCGCTGATGCAAGGAGAACCAAGTACGCAAGCAAGGCTGGCGCGGTTCCTCGCGAAAAAAGACATCGCGTTCACCGTGGAGCGTTACCTGATCGGTGCCCTGGGCGCGATGGCGCTGGGATTGTTCGGCACCCTGATCATCGGAGTCATCCTCGAAACCCTGGGAGATGCGCTCGGCCTCGCCTTCCTCGTGACGGCCGGCGAAGCGGCCAAGGCGATGATGGGGGCAGGGATCGGGGTCGCCGTCGCCTACGGCCTCAAGGCACCCCCGCTGGTTCTCTTCTCCGCCACTGTGGTCGGTGCAGCGGGTGCTGCCGCGGGTGGGCCCGTCGGGGCATGGATCGCTTCGGTGATCGCGGTGGAACTCGGGAAGATGGTCGCGGGCGAGACCAAGATGGATATCGTGGTCACCCCGGCCATGGTTGTCGTGGCCGGGGTACTGGCGGCACAGACCGTTGGTCCTCCCATCGCAGCGTTTATGGAAGGCCTGGGCGCACTCATCATGTGGGCCACGGAGTTGCGACCTCTTCCCATGGGTGTTTTGGTTGCTGTCGTCATGGGTTGGGCGTTGACCTCGCCGGTCTCGAGTGCCGCCCTGGCCATCGCTCTGCAACTCGAAGGTCCGGCCGGAGGTGCTGCCCTGGCCGGATGTGCAGCGCATATGGTCGGGTTTGCCGTGGCTTCACTACCGGATAACGGATGGGGTGGATTGGTCTCACAGGGCCTGGGCACGAGCATGCTGCAGGTCCCCAATATCATCCGGCGGCCAGCCATCGGCATTCCGGCTACGGTGGCGAGTATCATTGCAGGCCCCATGGCGACACTTGTGTTTCGGATGGACACGCTATACTGGGGTGCCGGAATGGGAACCAGTGGGCTCGTGGGGCAGTTTGCCACGGTGGCAGCCATGGGATCCGATGTGAGCGTGTTCGCTTCCATGGGACTGCTGCACTTTGTCATTCCCGCCGTATTGGCCGGGTTGACGGCTATCTACCTGCGCAAGCGCGGTTGGATAAGACCGGCGGATATGGCGCTCACGCCAGCGGGTGTGATGGGGCGCGAGTCCGCATCTGACGAAAAATCGCGAAAGAATTCCCGGGAGGGTCGTCGATGAAAAAGAAGACATTGGATCCTGGAACCTTTCTCTATCCGACCCCGGCGGTCATGGTGAGTTGTGCCGATACCGGGGGAAACCAGAATATCATCGCCATCGCCTGGGTCGGGGTGCTTTGTTCGGTCCCCCCGACTGTCGCGATCGGCGTGACCAGGGCCCGGTATTCCCACGGGCTCATCGTGGACTCAGGAGAGTTCGTCATTAACCTGCCGCGGGCAGATCAAGTGTACGCACTGGACTATACCGGGACCTATTCGGGCAGGGACGGCGACAAGTTTACCGCACTCAAATTGTCTGCGATCGACCCGACACGCCTGCTCCACGCTCCGCTAATTGGGGAGTGTCCAGTGAATCTCGAGTGTCGGGTCAAACACCGCCTCGAGCTCGGGAGCCACGACGCGTTCATCGCAGAGGTCGTACACGTGCACGCCGATGAGGACTGGGTGGACAACCGTGGGCGCCCACGGGAGCGGTCCGGTGAATTGTTGGCCTATACGGGTGGGCTCTATCGCGCCCTGGGAGAAATCGTTGGAGAACATGGGTTTTCGCGGTCCGAGTGAACCGGGCCGTCATACACCGGTTTGCGCAGGGCTTACGTCGAAGCATCCCTGGCATGCCCTTCCGGATCGCCCGGTGCACGGTGTCTTCCGCCGTCGGGTCAATCGATTCGTGGCCGAGGTAGAGATGGAGGGGCAATGCCAGCTGGTCCACGTACCCAACTCCGGCCGCATGACGCAGCTTGCGCGCAATGGCAATCCGGTGATCCTGTTGGAGGCGAAGAACCCGGCCAGGAAGACCCGCTACGATTGGATCATGGCCCGAACCCCCGGGGATGATGGCTGGGCGCTCACGCACTCTGGCGTGGCTTCACAGCTCATCGAACGGGCGCTGCACGCCGGCCGTCTTCGCGAGTTTGCCGGTGATTTTATCGTGCGAAGGGAGGCGCCGATTGACGAGCATCGTTTCGACTTTCGGCTGGACCACTCGACCGGTTCACAGTGCTGGATCGAGGTCAAATCCGTTACCTTCGTGCGCTCAATGCCCTGGGGGGGCGAGGCACAGTTTCCCGACGCCCCCACGACTCGCGGACTTCGACACGTGCGAGGGCTCCGTGCGCTCCGGACCCGTGGAGCCCGGGCGGCCATCCTTTTCGCCGTGGGGCGCCCGGATGCTTCACACGTCAGCACGAACGCGGCGGTTGATCCAGGATTCGCCCGGGCGCTTTGGGCCGCGAGCGAACAAGGCGTCGAAATATATGGTTACCACATCGAGTGCGATCCCGGGCGGGGTTATCGTATCGGGGCGTCCATTCCGGTTCACCTAACCAAATAGGCGTTTTACGCAGGGACGTGGAGGCAGGTCGACATATCTGGAGCTAATCGTGCGCCACAGTCGGTCACTGCCGTTGCGGAATCAATATATTGTAGGCAAGATGGGGATATAAGCTACAATATATTGTGTCATAGGATTTGAGGAACCTGCCTTGCGATGCCCACGTTGTACCACCGAAAACACACGCGTAGTGGATTCCAGACCCGCCGAGGGAGGGCGGAGCGTGCGCCGGCGAAGGGCGTGCAGTGGCTGCACGGCGCGCTTCACCACCTACGAGCGCGTTGACACCACGGACCTGACCGTGGTGAAAAAGGATGGCCGCCGGGAGCGATTCGATCGCGAAAAGATCGTGCGTGGTATTCTCACGGCGTGCGAGAAACGCCCGGTTTCCGCCGGTGACATCCAGGATCTCGTAAATGACGTAGAGGCCGACCTCCTGGCCGAGGCAGAACACGAGGTTTCCTCGGTCGCAATTGGACAGAAGGTGATGGAAGGACTGCGTCGGCTCGATGCTGTTGCCTACGTGCGATTTGCATCGGTCTACCGAAGCTTCGCCGACGTCGAGGCTTTCCGCGACATTATATCGGCACTCAACACGGAGGGAATCGGCGAAGAAGGGAAGGGTAGTTCGAATGGACCATAGTACGGGCACCGATCAACCGATGGCGTTTACCGAGAATGCCCTCACAGTATTGAAGAAACGGTACCTGGCGCGCGACGCCCATGGTGATCCGGTGGAGTCGCCGCGCGAATTGTTCGAGCGCGTCGCCCGCAACGTCGCCATGATAGACTTACTGTATCACCCCGAGGCATATGATCCCGACGGGTCCTGCGAGTCCTGGGAACCGGATCCGATAGACCGCGAGGCCCTTCCCGATGTGAGCTATTTGACCAACTGGGATGTCGATACACTGTACCGCGCCCATGCGCGTCTTGCGGGCGAGGGCCGCCTGCGACTGGATTTTGCCGGGATATGTGCATTGGCGGAGCGTGAACGGGATGCGATTCTTGGACGTGCGGATGCGTTTTTTACGATCATGACCCAACGTGACTTCCTGCCCAATTCTCCCACGCTGATGAACGCTGGACGCGAGCTACAGCAGCTTTCCGCGTGCTTTGTGCTCCCCATCGAAGATAGCATGGAGAGTATCTTCGAATCGATTAAGAATGCTGCACTCATACATAAGTCCGGTGGGGGCACCGGGTTCAGCTTCAGCAAGCTGCGCCCGAATAATGATGTCGTGCGGACGACGGGTGGCATCGCCAGTGGCCCGATTTCCTTCCTGAAGGTGTTCAACTCTGCCACGGAAGCCGTCAAGCAGGGTGGCACACGACGTGGCGCGAACATGGGGATGCTTCGCGTCGACCATCCCGACATCATGGAGTTTATCACCTGCAAAGAGGATGATGCGGCCATCACCAACTTCAACCTATCGGTGGCCGTGACCGACGAGTTCATGCGGGCCCTCGAATGCGGAGAAGAGTACCCACTTCGCAACCCCAGGGATGGTCGCGTCGTGGATCACGTCTCGGCCCGGGAAGTGTACGACCTGATCGTGGAGATGGCGTGGAAGAACGGGGAACCAGGCGTGATTTTCATCGATCGCATCAATGCCGAGAATCCTACGCCCGCGGTTGGGGTCATCGAGAGTACCAATCCGTGCGGGGAGCAACCGCTCCTGCCCTACGAGAGCTGCAATCTCGGCAGCCTAAACCTTGCGGAGATCGTTTCCCCGGATGCTTGGTGGGGGGGCGGCTCGATGCCCTCCGAGTATGAAGAGATTCGGGATCTCATAGACTGGGGCGCCCTGGCAGACATGGTCCACCTTGCCGTCCACTTTCTCGATAACGTGATCGATGCCAACCGTTACCCGATCTCGGAGATCGCAACCATGACGCATCGAAATCGAAAGATTGGCCTCGGCGTCATGGGCTATGCGGAGATGCTCCTCAAGCTCGGAGTCCCGTACGATACACCGCTGGCCGTCGAAATCGGACGCGAGGTCATGGCCTTTATCGATGCAAAGGGCAAGGAGGCGAGCAGATTACTTGCCGAGTCCCGGGGGGCGTTTCCGACCTTTGAACAGAGCGTATTCGCCGGGACCGAGGACAAGCCGGAGACGCCCCTTCGGAATGCTACGGTGACGACCATCGCCCCGACGGGAACCATCAGCATCATCGGTGGGACCAGCGGTGGCATCGAACCCTTGTTCAGCATCGCATTTACCCGCAACGTATTGGACGGCGAGAAACTCGTGGAATCGAATCCGGTCTTCGAAGAAGTCGCGCGTCGACGCGGGTTCTATTCCCAGGTCCTCGCCGAAAGCCTTGCAGAGGGGACCTCGTTATCGGAGATCCCAGACATCCCCGAGGACGTACGCCAGGTGTTCGTCACCGCACTCGACATTGATCCGCAGTGGCACATCCGCATGCAGGCAGCCTTCCAGGCGGGAACAGATAATGCGGTTAGCAAGACGATCAACTTCCCCGAAGACACCACTCGCGAGGAGATCGGCGCCTCATTCCAGCGGGCATACGATGCCGGGTGCAAGGGGCTTACGGTCTACCGAAACGCTTCACGGGATGAACAGGTGCTGGTCGTCGGCGGTGGATCGAAGAAAGAAGCCTCGACGGACGAACGACAGAAGGAACGCTGGGGCAAGATCCAGCCCCTGGCTCGCACCAGTCGCTTGCCTGGCATCACGGTTCGCAAGGCCACGCCCATGGGGAATCTTTTCCTCACGATGAACTTCTACGACGGACATCCCTTTGAGCTGTTTGCCCAAATTGGGAAGGCAGGCTCGGATGTCACGGCTTTCACGGAGACCATCGCGCGACTGATCTCGCTTGCCTTTCGCAGCGGCGTGGATCCCAACGTCGTCGCGGACCAGTTGATCGGTATCGGCGGTAGCCGATCGGTGGGGTTTGGACCGAACCGTGTCCGATCGGTTCCTGACGCGATCGGACAGTTCATCAAGGAGGTGCTGGAGAACCCGGAGGACCTAGGGGCACCGCCTCTGCAGGAGGACAGCCCGACGCAGCTGGGTCTATCACGGCTCGGGGATGGGACCCCTTCCGGACGGGAGGGTGGAGCCCCCGGGTCGGCGGGCAATAATCCCGGTTCCCATCGCCTCGCCCTTTGCCCCGTATGTGGGCTACAGGCCCTCGTGTATGAAGAGGGTTGTGTCAAGTGCATGGCGTGCGGCCATAGCGAGTGCTGAGCAGGGCCATACAGCGAGCCCGGCGCAGCCACGAGGCCGGGCTCGCGTTTTCTACGCATAATCCCCCATTATGATAAAATGATAATAGTCACAATGGATTCTTCTCACCGGTTCTCGCTGTTTTTGAACCCGACCTCGATCGTCGGGAGGAGGGGACTCGCCTTGACCACGCCAATGAGGAGGCTCCGCGTCACGTTGACCGGGCGTGTACTCGGAGTCAGTTTCCGATCGCAAACACAGCGCAAGGCTACGCAACTCGGTTTACAAGGATATGTACAATCCGTTCCGGGGAGATCGGTCGAGGTTGTCGCTGAAGGCCCGGAGGAGGCGCTGCAGGCGCTACTCGTTTGGTTGCGCATTGGTCCCGGGAAAGCCGTCGTGGAGGATTGCGAGGTATGCTGGGAGGACGCCGTGGGGCTGGGCAATCGTTTTACCATTCGCTACTCGGAGTTGTCCTAGCCGCGTCCGACGCTGTGCCACGATCACAAGGGAGCGCCAAGGGATGAAGCATTCCGTGGCGCTCCCTTCTTCTTGCGAGGGTGAACTCCGCGAATCACGAGTCCGCTTGATTCGCTCGGCTTCCATTCCCATTCCCATTGATCTCGATTTCCGGGAGGTAGCGCATCTTGAGGTACGTGATGCCGCCGCGTTCCTTCCGGATGGTATTTCTGATAAACTCCAGGACCTCTTGTGCTTCGGCCGCTTCCTGCTCATACATCAGTTGGCCGCCGTACGCGGCGCGTTCGGAATTGCTGACGAGCGTTGCCATCGCCGCGCCCAGCTTGTGGGAACGCGCCTCGACCGCCCGGGTGAATTCGCGCCCGGTCATCCCGACGGGAGACAAGTCCAGCGAGCGTGCGAGGTAGTGAATCGCAAGATCGGTCGCACCGAGGACCCGTGCGGTGTATTCTGCCGGGCCGTCCTTCGGGTGCTTTCGCTGGTTTAGGATGCGTGCAGCCGCGCGCTCGCCGATTTCGCGTTCGCGGTTTACCGTTACGTAATGCAGTGACGCCCCGCCCCCCACGAGCAGGGCCACCATGCTGTAGCCCAATCCCCGAAGAATGCGCTGCCATAGTGGCGGCCCCGCATCTTCTCGGGGGTCGATCTCGGTATCGTCGAAGCCGAAATCTTCTTCGTCCATATCTCCCTCGAAGGGCCACAATTCGTCCTCGAATTCGTCACGGGCGGGCGTATCACCGGGATCCACGGGATCGCGCTCCAACGCCCGGGCGTGGTCCACTGGCTGGTAGGCGGGTGTGGGTTCAAGGGGTATCCATCCGTACCCGGGGATCCAGGCCTCCACCCAGGCATGTGCGGTCGCATGGGTGATTTCACCCTTGTAACGGATGACGTCGTCTTCTTCATCAACCCGGGTGAAATCATCGCGTGAACCGATGAATCCCTGTACCCACCGCGCCGGAATATCGATGCTACGAAGCATCACCGCCAGGGCGGTTGCATGGTAGGTACAGTATCCCTCGCGGGTTTCGAAAAGGAAGTGCGCGGCGAAATCTTGGTCCTCGGGGGGAGGTGCAACCTCGAGGCTGTACGGGATCTCGCGAAGGTAGTCCACCAGTGCATCGGCGGCTTCGAACTCATCTTCCGTATCATCGGTGATGTCTTCGGCGAGTTCCCGAATTTCCTCCGGGAAATCCGACGGCAGCGCGACGTATCTGTCGCGATCGGATAGCTCCTCGTTCTCCGCGGGTGGATCGCCCTGGCCGACCTCCCAAAATGGCAAATGGGACATCACCCTGTAGGTTTCCTGCAAGGGATTCGCGAGGTTTACCAGCACATCGCCCATGGTGTTCTTGCCAAGGATCTCGTGTCCGTAGTACGGGTGGTCTTCTTCGTCGTCTTCTCGATCCAACCCGACTTCCCGGACATCACCAATCCCAAAGAGGGTGTGCGTCCTCAGGTCAATTGGCCGGATTTCCTGTATCACCCTGAGCGATCTCACACCGGTCGGGATTTCCCGCGGCAACCATTGTCCGAACTCATACCATTCCCATCCCTCTACCTCCGGGGACTCCCACCCGCGTCCCGTGTAACGCGTCAGGGTTCTGCCCTGGAAATAAAGGGGGAAGGGCAGGTCGTCTGCGGTGCGCCCGAGTGCGCGAACTTCTGCTTCGAAAGCGGTAGAGGTGTCCAGGGAGACGGGTCCACCCAGTCGGGCGCTCGAGCCAAACCCCGACGTGGAAATGGTGAACCAGTTAATATTGTACGCGCCGGTTTGTGGACCCCCGCGCACCCTTTCAAGCGTCGGGAATCGGTCGGTGAACCAGCGCCTTATGGTGGCCAGGCTCCACGGGTCGCCCTCCAACGGGATGGTCGTGGCGACTAGCATCACGACCAATACCAGCGCAGTTACCGCGGCGACTGCACTCGTGATGGGGAACCCCTGGATGACCTCGTCGGCATCCTGGGCGTACCACTGCTGCCCGTAATGGAGGGCGAGGAGTAAGAATGCAGGGACCATCAGGATACGCAAATAGTAGTCCGCGTCGTCGAAGTGGAAAAACCACTGGAAGAGAATGTATGCGAACGCGGGAACCAGCACCAACCAGGTGGTGCCGCGTCGTATTTGCGACCATCCCCACCAGGCGAGTCCGAACATCAGTAGCCATACCGTGAACTGTCCGATGTCGGGGGGAACCTTCGATAGTGTGCCCCAGTATGCTTCCACCAGGAAGACCACCCAGCGCGCGAGAAAGTGCGTGACCGTGGCGACAGCGTCGGGCCAGGAAACGGTACCGATTACTGCCCACAGCGCCGCCAGGCCAAACGACACCGCCAAGACATTCTGCGCGATCCGTGGCCGAGCCAAGGCCAGGGAGGGGATGGTGGCGAGCGCAAGGGCAATGATCCAGGTCCGGGGTTCCGATGGTAACGCCATGAAGTCGAGGGTTGCGCGTGCCAAGACGGCGAGGACGGCCACGTGCAAGAGGAAAATCATGGCGTGAAGAGCCGGCTGTCTATTCGTTCGATTCATCGTATGGTCAGTCATTGTCGGCACCTCGCACTCGGGGTTTTTGCAGGGCGCTCCGGCGGTGGTCTTGCATCAGTGGGCCTCCGGTTGCACTGCCCGCGTCGAGGTCCAAAAACGGTGTCCCGGGGTTCAGGGTCCATACCGGGAAAGGAGACCGCTGCTTTTGCGGCGTCGGCCGGTACGCATTTTCGATCCGGTCAACCCGACCATCATCCGCATGTACGAGGAACAGTGCGACACCCAATCCGGACTGCATCAGCGAGGTCAAAAGCGAGGTAAGATTTGGTGTGGATCGACCTGTCACGACCAGGATTGTACTGCCAGCACTCAGGGCATATCCTGCGCGTCTTAGGACCATCTCCAGGGGCATTTCGCAATCTGCGCGGGCGTGCGCGAGGGACCGCATGATGGTCTGTAGATGTCGCGAACCCTTGGCCGCGCGGAGGGAGTGGTCGGTGTGTCCGCCACGGGCTGTCATGCCGACCGCGAGATCGGTGCGCAGGCAGGTGGCGGCCAGTCCGGCGGTCAAGTCGAAGGCCAGCTCGCGGGCATCACGCCCGGGGTAGATGGCTTCGTCGGCGGAGAGGTCCAACACGATATTCACCTCGCCGGAGGCGGTCAATTCAAACTCGCGCACGTAGGGTTCTCCCATTCGTGCCGAGGTGGGCCAATGGATGTGCCTTGGGTTATCTCCCGGCACCATGGGACGGATGTCGGCGAGGTTGGATGGGTCGGCGAACGATCGTATACGGGTCCGGAGATTGCCGAAAGGCCGCCGAAGCGGCAGGTCCTGGCCGGTGACGGGAAAGATCCGCGGATAGACGGTCACGAACCGGTTACCGTATACTTCCCGCGTTGCGTAGAACCATCCAAATGGGTCGGCCACGGTGATTCGCACCGGCCCCAGCCGGTAATGCCCGTGTTCCTGGAGGGGTTCGCGCATGGTCAATACACGGCTCTTTAGGCTCGGAACGGCCGTGACCAACCGCCAGGGACCTTCTCGACCGGGCAGGGTACTCTCGGCCATCATGTTCGGCACGGGAGCAAATCCTTCGTTCTCAAAACGCAATGTAAGTTTCACGTCCTCGCCCCGCGTGATCTCCCTCCGATCCGCTTCGTAGATGCAATCGACGCTTCGAATCATCCATCGCGTCCAAAGGTAACTGCCGATGAGCAGGAACAACATGCTGCGAAACATCAATAGCGGGACGGTTCCCCCGGCAATGCGCCAGATCACATAAAGCACCACCGCAGCCGCGAAGGGCCATGGTTGGCGAATACCGATGTTGCCCCGCAGTCGGCGCAGGTATGGTTGGACTCTTCTGCGCAGTAACCTATAGATACTCAGCACGGTGCTTCCCCCTGGCGTATACAGATTCGCCTATGATCCAACCACCTCGGAAGAACCCGGAGAGGTGGTCCTCCGCAGGATGGTGCGGACGATTTCCTCGGGTGTGTGGTCTTCCCAGCGTGCCTCCGGTGTAAGGATGAGACGATGTCGTAATACCGGTTGTGCCATTTCTTTCACATGATCGGGGAGCACATAGCCGGAACCTTCGTAGAGCGCAAGGGCTTTGCTGAGGGCCAGGAGCACCAGGGATGCGCGTGGACTCGCCCCCAGGTAGATGTGCGGGTGCTCTCGGGTAGCGCGGTTGATTTCGATGATATAATCCATGATCAGTTCAGAGGCGTAGATGCTCTCGACGGCGGGCCGGAACTGCTCCACATCGCCCGCACCGGCTACCGGTGCGAGGGCATCGAGGGGAGATTGGCTATCGATGCGAACCAGCATTTCACGTTCCTCGGTATCGTTCGGATAGCCCATCTCCACCGAGAGCGCGAAGCGATCCAATTGCGCTTCGGGGAGAGGAAACGTCCCCTCGTATTCGATCGGATTCTGGGTCGCCATCACCAAGAAAGGCCTGGGTAGCTGGTGCGTGATCCCGTCTATCGTCACCTGGCCCTCTTCCATACACTCCAGGAGGCTCGACTGCGTCTTTGGAGAAGCCCGGTTGATCTCGTCGGCCAGGATCACATGGTGGAAGACCGGGCCGGGGCGGAAGCGGAAGCCGGATGTCTCCGGGTCAAGTACCGATGTACCGGTGATATCCGCGGGTAGCAGGTCCGGGGTGAACTGTATTCTTCGAAAACTCAGGTCCAAGGATCGCGCGAGGGATTTGATCAGCGTGGTCTTGCCTACGCCGGGAACGTCCTCGACCAGGACGTGGCGGCCGGTGGCCAGCGCCAGGACGAGGTTGCGAATTACCGTCTCCTTACCCACGATCACCTGCCCGATATTCTCCACGATGGCGCGGAGCGTTTTTTCGGCCTCAACGCGGGTTTCCTTTTGCTCTTCAACCCTCAATAACATCCCGCCTCACATGCATAATGTTTGATTCACGTGCACCCTATGGTAACCAGGACGGTTTTCGCCGGATTGCACGAAGACGTACCCGAATTTTATCGCAGAATGGAGAACCGGCGAAACCGTGGACGCAACCGTTCACAGGGATACTCTGTCCTTTCATACCCGGTCATGCGGGGTGTGAATCCCATTTGGAAGGGATTCGCGCAGGGACATGTGTCGGGGTGTAGAAAATCCATGAAATGAATCCGTTTGGGAGAGGGGTGCAGTCGTGCGCTATTCAGTCATAGTCCGCGGCGGAAAGGTTATCGATCCAGCCAATGGGCGCTCGGGTGTCTTCGATATCGGCATTGAAGGGGATCAGGTTGTGGAGGTCGCTCCCGAGCTGGATGCGGGCTTGGCCAAGAGGGTCTTGGATGCTCGCAATGCCTGGGTCGTGCCCGGTGTGATCGATCTGCACGTGCATACTTCCCGCCGACACGGGGGTTACAATGCGCATCGCATGATGGCGAGGGCCGGGGTGTGTACCGCCCTGGACATGGGTGGGCCCTGGGAGGAATTCATCGAGTTCGCGGGGGAAGAGGGAGCCGGGTTGAACGTGGCTGCCCTGCAACAGTCGCGTCCCGGACTAACCGTGAGGGATGAGGATCCGGATCGAGAGGAACTCGCGCAGCTGCTGGAACGCGCCCTCGAAGATGGGGCCATCGGGCTGAAATTGCTGGGCGGGCACTATCCCATGACGCCGGAGGCGACGCGGCGGGCCATTGAAGTGGCCAACGAAGCACGGGCTTACGTGGCCTTCCATGGGGGCAGTACGCGCACCGGTAGCAACATCGAGGGATTCGTTGAGTCGGTGGAATTGGCCAAAGGACTTCGGTTGCACATTCCA
>PUNF01000154.1 GCA_003552525.1 Clostridia bacterium
ACCCAGCGCATCCGCCGTGTACTTGGTGATGAGAATACCCTTCTTGGGAATCGTCAACGTGTTGCCGTGCGCGTCCTCGAAGCGCTGCAGCTGGGCGTCGTGGGGCAGGCCCCGGGCGACCAGCCCCTCTTCTCGCCAACCGTGCTGCACGTTGACCGGATACTCGATAAACGGCTCCACCGCCCTATAGCGAACGTCCCGGGTCTCCTCGATGGCACTGCGATACGACATGGGTTCATCGAACGAAACGGTGAAATCGTACAGGTCCAGGCGATCATATTGCTCGATGAAGATCATCATCATGACGCTATAGGCGTACAGTGGCAAGACGATGACACAGAAGCTCAGGGCCACACCCGTCACGCCCAGGAAGAAGCGCCGCTTGTCCCGGAAGATGTGGCGGAATACCGTGCGCCAGGTGAAGGGGATCGCCATCCAAAATCGTGGGGCCACGATCTCTACCACATTCTTGCTACCCGGTGCCGGGGCGGGCGGCCTTAACGCTTCCGCCGGGACGATGGCCAGGACGCCGCGCGCCGCCACGAGGCCCGTGATACCGCAAAATACACTCGTTAAAACCAAGCCAAGCAGGTGATACTGGGGATCGACCCCGGTGTGTAGCTGGGGTATGTGGAAAAACTCTACGAATACCGCGGAAAAGGGACCCGAGAGTACCTGGCCCAGGGATAGGCCGACGATGGCCCCGCCGGCACCCAGCACGAGGGCATGTTTCAGGTAGTGCATGAGGATCTCTCGGTTCGTATAACCCACCGCCTTGAGCACACCGATGGAGCCCCGATCCTCCTGGATCATGCGCGAAAGCATCATGAATATGACCACGGCGGAGATTCCCAGGAAGGCAACCGGGATCACCTGCGCGATCTGTTCGATGCCGTCGAGTTCCAAGCGGACCATCTGATGACTCAGTTGGTCGTCCCGGGTCACGACCGAACGAAGCCCGCGCCCCGATAATCGCTCCTCCAGATCCTCCTTGACGGAATCGGGGTCTGCCCCGGGTTCGATCAACATCGTCGCCGAGTTGATCCGGCCATGGCCCCCCACCCACTCCTGCAGGTCCTGGCGCCGGACGAAGCCGATGCCGAAGCCCCTGTCGTCGGGCATGATATTTCGAATGTCCCGGATCACGTAGGTGTATTCCGGGGATTTGGCCAGTCCGACGACGTGGAAATCCACCGCCCTTCCCGAGAGCACGATGGGCATCGTATCTCCCACCCTGATGTCGTTTGCCTCCGCAAAGGGTGGAAGAAGGGCGATTTCGCGCGCTTGCTCGGGCATACGGCCCCTTACGAGATAGGGAATATTGATGCCCGTCCCATCCTCGGCACCCACGAGCCGAATCACCGGCTCGTGATCCTCCGCAAGCGGTGCGCGGGTTTCGACGACGGCACGTCCCTCTGCCTGCGCCACGCCCGGGACGCGCTCCACCTCCTGGATGACCTCCGCGCCCGTCCAAGAAAACTCGAGGTGAAAATCCGCGAATGCCTGCGAAGCATAGTATTCTTCAAGTGAGGCATTCATATTATCCGCCAGCGAGGACATGACGGTGAACGCAACAAGACCCATGACGATGACCATCATGATGGCCAACATCTGGGCCTTGGAGGCCTGCATGTTCCGAATTAACCTGCGATCCAATATCTTCACGCGCCGGGATCATCTCCAACCGCGACTTCGGCCGTGTCCCCCTGTGACCGGGCATCCTCGGCATGTCGACCAGCCGTCACCCGTTTCCGGGTACCTTTTCGTCAGCAAAGCCCGGGATCCTACCCGGCGCCGGAACGAGGCAGTGGCTGACGAACCTCGTAACGCAATCAACGTCGGCGGCGGCGGCCTACCTCCTTCGATCATCGACCCCGACGGGGACATGAAGGCGATCGATGAGGCCCCGGGGTAGCGAACCGCAAAAGGACCCGCCGGCCAAGATTCCCGGCAGCAAATCGAGAATCCTCCACTTTCCGGGGAACACACGCCACAAGAGCCCGGGATCGGCGAAGGCGGCCCTTGCCAACGCCGAGGCGATCCGCGTTTCCCGCCCCATCTTTTGCCACAGCTGCCGCGAGTAGCCGGAAAGGTCGGGATTTCCCACCCGGCGTGCCTCGATGATGGCCCTGACGGCCGCGTCGGCACTCCGGAGCGCCCCGTAGATCCCTTCTCCGGTGAAAGGATCCGCCAGTCGGGCTGCGTCGCCGACCAGGGCGAAGCGCCGGCCCGATAGCCTCTCCCTCATGCCGAGGGGTACGGGATGGACCCGTGGACGGACCTGATTGCTCGCCGCCTCGAGGCCCAATCCCTCGAGATATTCGTGCAATCGGGGGCGCAACCGAATCCGCGCGCTCAGCGACCCGATCCCCACCGACAGGTGATCACCCTTGGGAAAAACCCACCCGTACCCCCCGGGAACCGCATCGAGGTCGACGATCATATCGCGATCGAGATGGTCGGGAATCGGGGGTCCCACGTCCGCGGAAGCAGCGCGAGGCATCACACCGCCTGCGATGCCCAGGCCTCGTGCCACGATGCTCCCGGCGCCATCGGCCCCCACGACGAAATCACCTCGATAAACCGCATCAACCGTCGAAACCGTGACGGCATCCTCGCATGCGATCACCCGCCGCACGCCCGAGCCCAGCTGCGTGTGAGCGCCCGCATCCCTGGCGCCGCCCACCAGGAATGCATCGAGCGCAGCGCGGCGAAGTAGCATGACGCCCGGATCACCGATGTCGTAGGTCACCTCACGACCTTCACTGCGTAAACGAATCGTCCGAACGCGAGTGGATACCGGGAATTCGGTTGACGCAATCTCTGCCTCGAGGAGCCGCTGTGCACGCGGGGTTAATGCGCCCCCACAGGGCTTGTCGCGACCGAATTCCGCCCGATCAATGAGCACGACATCAATTCCCGCCTTCGCCAAGCCGGTTGCCACACGTGCCCCGCCGGGACCCGCACCCACAACGACCACCTCTGTGGCAATCACGTGGATCCCACCTTCCTAGCCTCTGGCAAATCACTCTCATTGAAAGGTCAAGGAGGCGCCGCGTCCGTGTGGTGCACCCGAAACGTCATGGGCGTGCACGTCCACCCATCGAAGCATGTACCCCATCCCGTGGGCATGTGGACGTGGAGCCACCACCCCTGCGTCCAACCAGCGTACGACCATACCGCGATAGGGGCGCGGCCGGATCCCGGGATACCGCATCTGCCGATCGGATGCATTTGATGGTCCGAGCCGCGGGATCGAAGCCCGACGTGCGCATTGCAGGCGAAGGCTCGCGGGCAAAAGGCCGAAAGGAGAAGTCACACCACCGCGATCAATGACAGGGCCGGAACGTCCACCCGTGCCCTGGCACGGGTGGACGTTCCGTGATCCGAGATGCCGGGCCTTTCCGACACCCGTGATTCCGTAGGTCCGTCCGGTCAATCCCGATTCTGCGGGGATTACTCGCCGATCTTCCAGGTCTTCCATACATTCCCGACGAGATCCGGGCCCGGTTTGAGGGTCTTCTTGCCCGGCTCCCATCCCGCGGGGGTCGGTTCGCCGGTCTCGCGAACATGTTGAAACGCCTTCACCTGGCGAATCAGTTCCTTGAAGTTGCGCCCGACCGGGGGCGTCAAGATCTCCATCGCCTGTATGACACCGTCGGGATCGATGAGAAAACGGCCGCGTATGTTGACGCCCTCGTCGGCATCGTAGACACCGTACTTGGTCCCGATCTTCCCACCGGTATCCGAGAGCATCGGGAAAGGTACGCCACCCTCCACCATCTTGGAGAGTTCCTGCTCCTGCCAAACCTTGTGGGTGAATTGGCTATCGACGCTGCATGACAGCACTTCTACGCCGAGTTCCTGTAGCTCCGGGTAGTTGGCGCCAACTGACGCCAGTTCCGTCGGTCAGACGAAGGTGAAATCACCCGGGTAAAAGCAGAGAACGACCCATTTGCCGAGATAAGAGGAAAGCGTGATCTTTTTGAAGCCACCTTCGAAGTACGCGTTCGCTTCGAAATCCGGTGCCTTCTTGCCTACGCGTGCAATCTCTTCACAAGACATGCGCGATCTCCTTTCCACAAAATACACCGCTGTGCGCCATCATTCCATTGCATGCTTCATGATTCAACGCGCCGCGTGCCAATCCCTCTCCATAGCCAATATCACTGGCTATCGCCCCGTACCTCCTATCGAATACCTTGGGGCTTCTGCTGTTGGCGCGGTTCTCAACCGCTGAGGTCGGGTTTTCCCAAAACCCGGAATCAGGCCGGGCCACGAGCAAGGAAATCCGCGATCGACTGCAGAAGGAAACGCCATCAGTCCGAAGGGGTGGATAACCGTGGATGTCGACATATCCCTACGTTGCGTCGAAATGGCCGATCGGCCGGCCATCATCCGTATCGAGGCTGAGGCGACGCCGAACCTTCGATATCTCGCCGACGTTTTTCCCCTATTTGCGGGTGATCCGGATGGCGACTTCGCCGTAGCCGAGATCGAGGGCGAGGCAGTGGGTTGCGGGAAGTTCACCGTGATGCCCGATGGAACCGCCTGGTTGGAAGCGCTCCGGGTTCGACCGGATTACCAGGGCCTCGGGGTCGGGAAAGCATTCTACAGGCGATTCATCGAGACGGCCGCGGAGAAAAGGATCCGTACCATGCGCATGTACACCAACGCGTCCAATCACGCGAGCCGGGGATTGGCCGAACACTTCGGTTTCTCTCTCGCGGCGACCTATCGCAGCGCATCCGCCGCGACCGCAAATTTACCCCCAGGCCCGCACGATACGAGCTTTGCGGAATTAGGAGACCGCGACGAAGCCGAGCGCCTGCTCATGCCCTTCAGGGACACCTGGGAAGGGTTTTGCGTCATGAATCGCACCTTCTACGGGATCACTCCCGCACTTTGTCGCCATTGGACCGACAGGAGCATGGTCTATAGGGATGCCACATCGGGGAGTGTCATCGTGCTCGGCGCGCGCTTTCTTCCGGAGCGCGCCCTCCATATCGCCCTCCTGGGAGGCGAACTGCATGCCGGCCTGGCATTCGCCCGTGAACGGGCGACGAATATGGGCATCGGGGAGGTACAATGCATGTGGCCGCCGGGACGATCTGGTTTTGCTTCCCTGCTGTTTGCGAGTGGATTCGAGCCCGAATCCCGTGACTACATCGTGATGGAGTGGAACGGATGAATGCGGTGCAGCAAGAACACCGCATGAGGACCGCGGCATCCGCCCCACTTCACCGAAGAGACAGAATTTTTCGCGAATACTTATCCCCTATTGTACGCCCTATACCGAATGATGTACCATGTTGTCGGTTCAAACATTCACATGCATCATTTGGCGACCCACTCCACCAGCAGAGAGGAGGCGCGGCTCCCCGTGCCAGAATCCAAATCCGCTGCAGCGACCAACCCAGGTATCTTCGAAAAATGGTTCCACCTCTCCGAGAACAAGACCGACCTAAACACCGAAATCCTGGCAGGACTCGTCACCTTCATGACCATGGCCTACGTGGTCATCGTCCACCCGGGCATCTTGTCCGGCGCCGGTATGCCTCTCGAGCCACTCGTCGTGGTCACCGCGGTCATCGCCGCTGCATCCACCATCGTCATGGCCTTTTACACCAATCGTCCCTTCGCGCTGGCCCCGGCCATGGGAAGCAATGCGTTCTTCGCCTATTCCATCGTCGCCGCCGGTCTCGCGACGTGGCAGCAAGCCCTCGGCATGGTATTCATATCCGGTATCGTCTTTCTTCTGCTTACCCTACTCGGCTTGCGCGAGGCCATCGTCAACCTCGTCCCACGCAGTATCAAGGTGTCCGTGGGCGCAGCCGTCGGCCTATTCATCGCCCAGCTGGGCTTCAGTAACGCCGGCCTGGTTACCGCCTCGAACAACCTCCTCGGGATCGGAGATCTCGGGCAGCCCGAGGCCATCCTCGCCATCATCGGATTCTTCCTGATCGCGACCCTGATGGCCCTGCGGATCAAGGGCGCACTGCTTTGGGGAATTCTCGGGACGACGATTATCGGGATCCCGATGGGAATCACCCAAATCCCGAGCAGTTTCATCTCTGCACCACCCAGCATCATGTCCGTAGCCCTGCAACTTGACATCATGGGATCGCTCCACCTCGCATTCATCCCGCTCATGTTCACCTTTTTCGCCGGGGATTTCTTCAGCACCATGGGAACACTCCTGGGCGTCGGCGGCAAAGCGGGACTCCTGGACGAAAACGGCGACCTACCGGGCATCGAGAAACCCTTCCTCGTCGATGCCATGGCGACCACCGTGGGATCACTTATGGGGACCAGCACCGTCACCACGTACATCGAGTCCGCGTCGGGTGTAGAAGAGGGCGGCCGGACCGGTCTTACAGCGCTGGTCGCCGGGTGCGCCTTCGCCTTGATGATCTTCTTCACCCCGATCGCGCGAATGATTCCCGGCGCTGCAACCGCCCCGGCCCTCATCCTCATCGGCCTCCTGATGATGCCGGCGATCACGAGCATCGATTTCGAGGACTTCACCGAGGCGCTCCCGGCATTCATCACCATCGTCTTCACGGCATTTACGTTCAACCTGGCCAACGGAATCAGCCTGGGCATCATCACCTACGTCCTGGTAAAGCTCCTCTCCGGGCGCCGGGCGGAGATTCCGACGGGCCTGTACTTCCTTTGCATACCACTGCTCTATTACTTCTATCTCCTTTAGGATGAAAGGCAACGGGGCGGCGTCTGCGCGCCGCCCCAAACACTCCCCTGCGAGAGGACGGTGAGCATCCGGCCTCCGGGCCGGGTCCCATGCGAATTCAACCGCGAGATCGCGATGCCCTGGTGGAGGTGGCCCTCGGGAAATGCCCGGGCGACCTCCTCATCGAAAATGTACAGATGGTCAACGTCTTTACCGGAGAAATCTATCCCGCCTCGGTACTCCTCTTCGACGGATTCATCGCCCACGTGGAGGCGAATCCCGACGATCCTGGCGGGCGGCCGAACGGGCAGATGATCGAGGCCACAGAGCGCATCGATGGGGAGGGCATGTATCTTTTGCCTGGCCTCGTCGATTCCCACGTCCACATCGAGAGTTCCATGATGACGCCGGCCAACTTCGCCCGAGCCGTCATCCCTCACGGGACCACGACGGCCATCACCGATCCACATGAGGTGGCCAATGTCCTGGGTATCGAAGGCGTGCGGTACATGTTGGACGCCAGCGCGGCCCTGCCGATGCGTCAATACGTCCTGGCGCCGTCCTGTGTCCCCTCGGTACCGGGTCTAGAAACCGCGGGGGCTTCCTTCGATGCAGAGGAAATCGCCCAAATGCTGGAGTGGGACCGTGTCCTCGGACTCGCCGAAGTCATGGATTACCCCGGCGTCATCTACGGCTCACCCCGCATGCGGGCCATCCTGGAGGAAGCCGAAAAGCGCAACGCCTTCATCCAGGGCCACTCTCCCACCCTCTCGGGACGCGCGCTTTCCGCATACCTCTGCGCCGGTCCGACCAGCGATCACGAGGTTCGGGTGACCGGAGAGGCGCGAGAGAAAATCCGTGCCGGCATGACCATCGATGCCCGCGAGAGTTCCATTTCACGCAACCTGCCCGCGCTGATCCCGGCGCTGGACGGATTCGACCTTCCCCCGAACTTCACGCTTTGCACCGACGATCGCGAACCGGCCGACCTAATCGCCGAGGGCAACATGAATCACGTGGTGGCCCGTGCCATCGCCGAGGGCCTAACACCCGCCCACGCCATTCGCTACGGGACGCTTCAGGCCGCCCGATCCGTCGGCATCGAGAACCTGGGCGCCATCGCCCCGGGATACGCAGCAGACCTGATCCTCGTACCAGAACTCGAGAGCATGCGCGTATCTCGGGTGTTCTTCGACGGACGCGAAGTCGCCCGGGACGGCGCGATCACGACGGAAATGCCGGCCATCCAAGACCCGATCGAGCGGCGGAACACGGTACATATCGCACCCCTGGCCCCTTCGGACTTCGAGATTCACGCTCCCCGGGAAATTGGCCCGGTCGAAACCCGGGTCATCACCTATGCCTCCGAGGACTCTCTCTTCGCCGAGTTCGCCGTGGAGAGCATCCAGGCCGAGGAGGGCACGCTGCTCCTTCCCGAGGATGGTGACCTGGCCACGGTCGCCGTATTCCACCGTCACGGGCATAACGAGAACAGGGCCCTCGGTGTGATCCGCCGCTTCGGCCTGTCCCGCGGCGCCATCGCCGCAACCGTCTCCCACGACTGCCACAACCTGACGGTCGTTTCCACGAATCCCGACGATGCGGCCGTGGCGGCCAACGCGCTCATCGAAGCGGGAGGGGGCCTGGCATGCGTCCGGGACGGTGAGATCATCGAGATGCTCCCGTTGCCCATCGCGGGCCTGATGTCCGATCTCCCTCCGGAGCAGCTGGCTGAGCGCACCGATCGGATCAAGGCAACCCTCCGGGAGATGGGCATCCCGGGACCGGACCCGCTCCTTCGCATCGCCACGCTCACCCTCGCCGTTATCCCGAAGGCGAAAATCACCGACAAGGGGCTCGTCTCGGTGGACGAACAAAAGATCGTTCCCCTCTTCGTCGAAAAGGACTGACGCCGCGGGCGGCACGAGGCGGGCCGGCATCTCCCGGCCCGCCCCTTCTCTTTCCGAGACCGATCTATTGAAAAGCAAGAAACCGCGAACAGATCGAGAATACCTCACTCGGAGGTGTTTTCCATGGAATTGAAACTACACGTGGTCGACGTCAAAAAGCCCGATGAGATGAACATCGTCCTCGGCACAACCCATTTCATCAAGTCCATCGAGGATATCCCCGAGGCCATCGCCAATGCCGGCGGCGGGATTCGTTACGGGGTGGCCTTCTGCGAAGCATCGGGCCCCAGGCTCATCCGCCGAGAGGGGAACGACGATCACCTGGTGGGGCTCGCCACCGAGTGCGTGCAGGATGTCGCCGCCGGGCACTTCTTCGCCGTGTTCATCGACGGGGGCTTCCCGATCCATTTCCTCAACAATATCAAGGCCGTACCGGAAGTCTGTACGATTCACTGCGCCACCGCAAATCCGGTTCAGGTCATCGTCGGGGAAACCGAACAGGGTCGCGGGGTCCTCGGCGTGGTGGACGGCGGTACACCGGCGGGTATCGAGGAAGAAGCGCACGTGCGTTCCCGACGGGAACTGTTGCGAAAGATTGGATACAAATTCTGAGGTGCACGCTAGATGAGTCTTTCGATCGGAGCCTCGAGGAGTTGCACTCCAAAGGTTTCCTCCGCCGTACGGCGCACCCCGTGGAGGCGTTTTTCCGTCCCTTCCCAGGATGAAGACACCGCTACGCACGCCAGGATGGAGGCATCCCGGCGGTCGACATCGCCGACCTCGGCGACGCTCAGGTTCTCCTGCACCAGGGTGCTTTGCAGGCGGCGGATAATGGAACGCTTTTCTTTGAGCGAGCGACACCCGGGCAGGCGCATCACCAGAGAAATGATACCGACCCGGGGGCTACCCGATGGTGCACGATACTGCAATTGGGTACCTCCCCGCGTGCCTATTCTTTAAAACCGCGTCCGATCCCTGCCGCACTCCACGAAAGGAGACCACCGCGATGGCAGATGACACCCGGCTACTGTATCTCGAAGACGAAGCGCACCTCTGTTTTGAAGCGCGCGTATTGGCCGTGCAAGAGACCGCGCACGGATACGCCATCATTCTTGACCGGACGGGGTTTTTCCCCGAGGGCGGGGGACAACCGTCGGACACCGGAACGATCGGCGATGTCCCCATTGAGCGGGTGACCCTGGTGGACGGGGTGGCCCTACACCACTGCAAACGAATACCGAATTTGCGCGCAGAGGATAGGGTGCTCGGGCGGGTAGACACGGATCGCCGCCACGACCTTGCCCAGCAACATACGGCACAGCACCTGATCTCCGCCGTCTTCTACGATCGAGACGATATCGCGACGATCGGGTTTCACCTGGGAAACGAGGAGAGCACCGTCGACTTGGACATCAACCCCGCGCACGCCGATGCGGCGTACCTGGACGCGATGGAGTTCATGGTGAATGCAAGGGTCTGGGCCGACAAACCAGTGCGAATCCGCACCGTTGATCCCCGGGACACCGCCGCGCTGCGCGGGATGCCTCCGGAGCAATTGCGGGGTGATATACGAATCGTGGTCATCGACGATGACCTCGATCAAACGCCATGTTGTGGAACACACGTGCGGTCGACGGGACAGATCGGTCCGATCCTCTTCACCGGCACATCGACCATGCGGGGCAATCTGCGCCTCGCCTTTCTTGCCGGAGGCCGGGCCCTTAAGCGTATGCAAACCATGCGCCGGCGCATCGAGCGGACCAGCGAAGTCCTGGGTTGTTCGCCAGAGGACCTGCAAAATCGCGTGGAAAACCTCTTGCGACGCGCGGACTCCGCGGAGCGGAACCTACGGAGCGCGACCGAATCCCTGGCAGAGTGCGAGGCCCGTGCGGTCGCGGAGTCCATTCGGCACCGGGGCTTTCTCCAGCGCCGTTGGGAAGCCGAGGAGGTCCCCGATGATTCCTTCGCACAGATGGTGGGCAATCGCCTGCCCGACAAGGGGCGTTGGATCTTCCTGGGGGGCATCCGCGAGGGCGATCGATACAAGATCACCGTGCTGCGTTCGCCGGACCTGGCGGTCGACCTGGGTACACGTGCGAAGGCGCTGCTCGAGCCCCTCGGGGGCAGGGGTGGCGGTCCCCCGGACATGCTGCGTGGAATGATCCCGGCCTCGGCCTGGGACGAACTGGCACAGGTGCTTCGCGGACTGGGTGAAACGCACCGGGAAGGCTAGCACCGTCACCCCCGCCCGCGCATGAGGCAACCGACGACAGTCGGTTCACCTTCCCCGGGGCGATGCCACCGTGCGTGGTCGTCGCCTGTCCCGGCGCATTGGGCCTTACAGGGGTGGCAGCTGCACACCCGGCCAAACCCCGCTGCGTCGTGGGGAGCGCCAGCCGCGGGGTTCGATGGGATTTGGGCCCACGTAATCCTGTCGAGACGGTCGCCCCTCTGCTATAATGGGCCGGGAAGAATACGTCGTCACAGGGGTCAACTGGAAGGGATCGGGATACATGCCATCAGGTCTACGCTCCGTCGCAGTGGTCGGTCTCGGGTTCATCGGGCTCCCGCTCGCACTCAGCTATGCCATGGAAGGCGTGCAGGTGGTCGGCGTCGATGTCGATGAAAGCGTACTTGGGCGCATCAATCGTGGCGAAACCCATCTACAGGAGTCCTACAATGGTACGCCCATCGATGAGATCCTCGCCCGGGAAACCGCATCCGGTCGTTTTCGCACGACGTGCGACTACGCGGAGGCGGCCGCACACACGGATACCTACCTGGTCACCGTCGGCATCCCGGTCAACGGCGGAGAGGTCGACATGTCCCCCCTCGATCGAAGCGTGGAATCCCTCGGTCGCGTCTTGAAGCCCGGCGATCTCGCCATCTTTCGCAGTACCCTGGTGCCCGGTACAACGCGAGAGCGGATATTGCCCGCCCTCGAGCGTCTCAGCGGTCTTCGCTGCGGATCGGATTTTCACCTGGCATACAGTTCTGAGCGCATCGCCGAGGGCCGGGCCTTCCAGGAATTTCGCGAGATGCCGCTGGCCGTCGGGGGTATTGACGTGGCCAGCACCGAGCGCGCCCGGGAAGTACTATCCGTAGTCACCACGGCCGAGATCACCCCCAGTGACATCGAAACGGTGGAAACGTCCAAGATCCTCGAGAACCTACAGCGCGACATCAACATCGCGATTGCCCAGGAATTTGCCGCGCTCTCCGACGCCCTTCAGATCGATACGTACGAGCTCATCCGGGTCGCGAACACCCACCGCCGCGTGGATCTTTTGAAACCCGGGCCCGGGGTCGGTGGATACTGTCTCCCCTATGCCCTCCATTACCTGACGCCAAAGATGAGGCAGCTCGGCCTCGACCTGCCCCTGGCCCTGTTGGCGCGTGACATCAACCAGGGTACACCCCTGCGCATCGTCGATCGGCTCGAGACACTCCTGGGGGAACAGGGGCGAACCCTCGACTCGGCACGGATCGCACTCTTGGGCCTGGCCATGAAAGACTATTCCAGCGACGATCGCGAAAGCCCGGCGCTGGAGATCGGGGCCGAGATCGTGAGGCGGGGCGGACGGTTGCGCGCCTTCGACCCAGTCATTCCCGATGGGCGTCCCTTTACCTGCGATTCGCTGGAAGAGGCACTGGAGGAATCCCATGCCATGATCCTGGCCGCCCGCCAGGCGTGTTTCGATGAGGTCGACTGGGCGAGCGCGCTGGAGTGCATGGCCGACCGACCCGTCATCATGGACACGCGCCGCATGCTCGACTGTGTCACACTGCGTCCCGACGCCCGGGTGTGGCGCATCTGACGGGCGCACACGAACCGGGAGGGTGTCGCATGTTTACACCGCCAAAGAGACTCGAAGCCGGGGTATTCGTTCCACCTCCGGCTCCGGCCCGTCAATCACAGGGATCGGTCCTAATGATCTCCTATCTATTCCCGCCGGTCGGCGGAGGAGGTGTCCAGCGGGCCCTGAAGATGGCCCGATACCTACCCACCCTGGGTTGGCGCCCCCTGGTGATTTGTGTCGACGGGCTTCCCCCGGGGATGCCCCGGGATCAGGTCCTGCTCGACGAGTTGCCCTCCGAGGTCGTCATTGACCGGGTTCCACCACCACGGTTCATCCGTGCCCTCTCCGCCCGCGCACGGCAATCCACGAGTCCCGACCCGGGCGATACCCCTCGCCGGGGATCGCGCGTAAAGGCCCGCGCCCGGAGCATCCTGGCTGCCGCCCGCGATCACGTGATGTCACCCGATGAACAGCGGCCCTGGGTACGCGCCGCCACCGGGGCGGCCCGTGACTTGATCGAATCGCACCGACCCGACGTCCTCTTTTCGACCTCCGGCCCCGTCTCCAACCACCTGGTCGCGGAACGGCTCCAACGATCGACGGGACTCCCCTGGGTCGCGGATTTCCGCGACCCGTGGATCAACAATATGCACTGGCGGCATCTACCCGCGGGCCGGAGACGGCGCGAGCGGCGCATGGAGGCGCGGATGATGGGACGTGTCTCGTGCGCGACCGCGGTCACCCGGGCCTTTTGCGAGGACCTGGCCGATCGGCACCCGGGGTTACCCGCCGCGCTGATCTACAACGGTTTCGATCCCGATGATTACCGCGATCTCACCCCGTCTGCAATCTCGCGTGACGGCGAAAGGACCCTCGTATACGCCGGCGCACTTTACCCGAGGCGCAGTCCGGCCATCTTCCTGCACGCCGTACGTGCGCTCATCGATTCCGGCGAGCTGCGCCGGGGAGATCTGCGCCTGTTATTCGCCGGCATCTTCGACTACCCGGGCCACTCGGCCAACCGCAGGCTGGTGGCGGATTTGGACTTGGAAGATGTGGTATACGACGTGGGGAGTCTCTCGCACCGGCGCGTGCTCGCACTGATGGCGAGCGCGGATGGTTTGCTGCTCATCGGCGATGATGATCCCGCTGCCGGCGCCTATATCCCGGGCAAGATCTTCGAATACCTCGCCCTCGAGAAGCCGATCGTGGGGTGCCAGGCTCCCGGCGAAGCCCGGGACATCCTCGAGATGAGCGGACGGGCGTTTCTTTGTGATCCCGGCGATGCCGAGGGAGCGCGGGCAGTGCTCCGCGCCTTCCTCGCGCGGGGCCACGAGGAGATCGATTTCGCCAAAGATGCGCCCTGGCTGCAGCCGTTTCGTAGGGACTACCAGGCGGCGCAGTTGGCAGAGCTTTTCAACGTGCTCTGCAGCGGGGAGGATTGACCCACCCGCCGCGGCGCGATGGACCGCCTCCGCTCAATCCCTTGGGCTGCGACGAATGTGCTCTTCGATCTCTTCGACCGGCACCCCCTCGATCGAGGGATCGCCAAAACGGTAGAGCCGAAAGAAGGTCTCCTGGCGGAACCATCCGACGGACGGCATCGGGGCCTCGAAGCCGAGGCGGTATTCGACGAGGCGACCACTGCCCTCATCGACCAGGACCTCCACTTCGACGCGGCCCTGTGTCATGAATTTTGCACCCTCGTCCGCAGCCCCGGCGGCATCGCCCACCGCCTGCAACCATTCGGACATGGGAATCGTCCCCGAGTAGACGCGGGCGGGTACACCCAACACCGCACCCTCGTAGGGACCCTCGAGGCCCGGGGCGAGCGCTTCCAACCAGGCGAAGTCCCCGAGGGGTTCGAGGGGATGCTCCGCATCCCCTTCCCGGCGCCAGATCCCCCGTTCCTCGGAATACAACCGATCATCCCAACGGAACAACCGTAACGGATTGGCGTTGATGCGCACGTTGGCGACATATCCCTCGGGCAGGTGCATCATCCCGTCGAACATTGCGTTGATCTGCCTCTTGCCGTGATAAGTCGCCACCCAGCCGGTGTACCAGAAACGATCCTCGGCCCGCGATGCCGCGATCGCTTCGGGAATCGCGTCGGCCGCGTCCACTCCATCGGTGGCCTCGCGCGCTCCCCGGTCACGGTAGGACAGGTCGGCCTCGTGCGGAGCACTGGGGTAGCTGCCGTCATGGGCGACGCGCGCCCATCCGAGGGAGGCGAAAAGGAGAAGGGCCAGGGATATCGCCAGTACGGGACGAGACCCGATCAGCGCCATTCCCCGGTCGTGGCGCCGTTTCAGAACGTAGACAGCACCAAGCGCAATCAGGGCCCAAAGGCCCGAAACAACGGGCCAACCGTGCCGGGCCAATACTACGAAGCGATGTTCACCATAGCGCGTGCCCACGAGTTCTGGCCGGCCGTCACCCCGGACGTCCATGGGGTGTACGTCAACCAGGGTGATCAGCGAGCGCCAGTCCAACTGCAGGGTGTCCCCCTCCAGCCGATACCCGGTAAGGTAGCGGAGCGGGTGTTCGCGGACGAGACTTCGCCGCTGGACGATGAGCGTGGGCGGGTCCCCCTCATCCTCCCCGTCGATCACCGTTTCAAAGCGAAAGGTGAGGTCATCGGCCCGGGCCGCCCACAGTGTTTCCCACTCTCCCCCGGGCGCGGGACGCAGGATGCGGGAGGGCACGTGGATCGAAGACATCAGGATTTCGTCATAGCCATCACCGGTGACGTCGGCCAGCAGGTATTCCCCAAGATGCACCCCGGGGAACTGTTCTTCGCCTGCACGGTGCGTCACCTTGGGGTGCCCCTCGTCCAGGGACATCAGGGCGAGGGTGCGTCCAAGCAACGCGACCACCTCCCCATCCACCGTACGCATCGTGCCCAGGATGGCAGTCGCATCATTGGGAGTGCGCTGCACATCGCCACCGGGTTGTTCGACTACGAGTTCGCCCGAGAGCAGGGAGACGCGGCTCCCGTCCGCCAGCACATGGGTGTCCAGCACGCCATCCTGCTGTGCCAGGCGCTCTAACACCGCGCCCCGGGCCAGTTCCAGGCCGCGCACCGGGGCCCGGCCGAAGTCGAGCATGCCCTCGACCAAGCCCGTCATCGAGGTGCGCGCGTGCAGACCTTCGGCCGTCAGGTCGTAAAATGGAAACGCCGGATAATATCCTTCGCGGGCGAGGCGATCCGTGGGCGCCGGGGCCTCTTCGACCAAACGGCCATCGCGCGGTACGAAGCGGCGGGGGACGACGTCTTCGTCGAGGAGCACCCGTGGGCGTGGCGGTGGTGCGTCTTCGGCGCGCGCGTCCGCGGCACCCGGGGGCTCGCCCAGGGTGGACCGGACCGGGCCATCCGCGTATTCGGACACATCCGAGGGGAAGTAGTCGAAGACGGGAGCGCGATAGAGCCGATCGCTCACCTGCGGGATGGTGAAATAGCTCCACGCCCGGATGTCATGGCCTGGAGCGAGGGCGAGGAGCAGGAGCGCCGCCAACAGCATCCCCACCAATCGTTCCCAGCGAATACCCGCGAATCCCCGTGCCAATGCGACCACCACGATCACCACGACGAGGCTCCTGAGCAGTCGATCGATGCCGGCGGTGACCACGAGCGCATCGAGACCCACGCGCAGGAGAAGGGTTGCGAGGATAAACATCCCGTGTGCATACAATAGGTCTCGAGGGAGCAGGTAGGCGGCGAGTCCGCCGCCCGCGAGGAGGGCGATAAACGCGAGATGCGAATAGTCCAGGGTGCCGGGCACGATCAGGAGCCCGTATACGAGTATCGCGGCCACAGAAAGCGAGAAGGCGGCGGCGAATCGATAGAGTATCCTCCCCATTTCGCCCATCACTGCCCTTCCCTCCCGGTCGGCACGATCAGCATGAGCCCCAGGGCAAACCAGAAGTACGCGTTCATGTAGGGGACTTCGAAAATGTTTTCTACCCCATTATGCAGGGCAATGGCCAGGAGGCCGCCGAGCAAGCCCGCGGCGATCTTCCAAAAGCGCGTGCCCCGGGCCGCCTTCCAGCGTGCGTATGCCGCCCGGCCCAAGAACCACATCCAGTACAGGAGGGCGGCCAGGCCGGGGATCCCCATCTCGGCCACGGTCTTTACGTAATAATTGTCTACGTAGGAAATGCCGAAGTGTCGGGCAGCCACGGCACCGCCATAACGACCGGGCCCCATGCCGAAGATCGGGCGGGCGCGCAACTGGTCGTAGGCCCGTAACCAGCGGCCCAGGCGACCGTCGAGCGCGCTCTTTTCTAGATACTCCTCGCTGAAGAGGGCCATGATGCGCGTGCGGACCTGGGGAAGTCCCATGGCGACGAGCAACACCACGATGAGCAGGACCACGAATACCCTACGATCGATGATGAGGGTGAGAATACCGATTGCCCCGGCGAACGCGAGCCATGCTCCCCGGGAAAAGGTCAGGAGCAGTGTGAGGCCTGTCACCCCTGCCGCCGCCAACCAGGACAAGCGAAGGGGCCACCGCTCCTGCGCCCAGGCCAGCCCGAGGATGAGCGCGGTCGCCATGGCCATGTGCCCGCCCAGCACGTTGGGGCTTTGCACGATGGAGAAGATCCGGATGCCGATGGTTTCGGTCATATCGACCCATCCCGCCGGCGTCTCAACGCCCATGAGGGGCTGGATCAACCCGAGTGCCGCGACCAGGCCGGCAGCCCCGGCCATGGTGCGTATCAACCGGAGGCGGAGAGCCTGATCGGTGACGAGGTGGCGGGCTACGAAGAACATCGGGATGAACTGCAGCGTGGCGCGCAAGCCCTCCAGCGCGGCCCAGGGTTCATTCAGGTCCACCACGAAGGAAGCCGCGCTGACCACCAGCAGGGGAACGAGTGCCGGGAGGAACGTGCTCTCGGATGTGCGTCGGCGAGCGAGCGTCGCGAGCACCAAGAACACGAGCAGCGCCTGGTCCCAAAGGGGGGCCACGATCCGCACACCGGGGATGAGGCGAAGCGAGTAATCGATAAACGGAAACAGGACGACGAGATAGAGGGCCAAAATGACCGCGGGATCGCATCGCTGTGACCGGAGAAACCGCTGTACGCCAAACCAGCGGTCCCGCAAAAAATCGCGCGCACGCTGCGCCGTCATCGTCCACCTCCCGCCTCTTTTCCAAGAAATTATATCAGAGGGTCTACCCTTCAGCGAGAGGAGCGCACGCCCAGGCATAGCGGACACCCAAAGCACACGTCGAGATCGGAGATATAAGCGGGAAGTTGCACGGCGCCGTGCCACTGCTCCCACCAGTCACCCGGATCGTGGATGGTGAGTACAGAAACGGGATGCGCCCAAAGATACCGAAGCATGAGGTCCGCCAGTCGCTGGTCATCGATACCCCCGCGAAACAGGACGGTTCCGGCTTCGTCCCCAAGGAACATCAGGCCATCGCGGCGGATGACGAGATCCATCTCAACCGTGTCCGGGTCATCCGGGGCGTATGCACCGTCGACCCAGGGCATTGCCGCTTCATCGAGCGCCCGGTACACGAGTGCACGGTAGCCGCGGAGACGAAAAACCAGCATGCCCTCCAGCACGTTCACATCCGACGTGGCAAAGAAATCGAGGAACTCCCGGTATACGTTGGCGCGGCGCGCACGCGTTGCAGCACCGTCCGCAGAACCCTCCCGCAAAAGTGCCGCAAGTCGTGGCAAGGCGTCCCCATCCCGCAATCCCACGAGCATCGGAAACCGGTTCGCGAGGATGCTGCGCACCAGGCCCGGCTCCCAATCCTCGATGACGGTATCTGCCGCGGCCTGGGCCAGGATGGCCGCGGCCTTCTCCCGCATATCGGGTGCATAGGACAGCGCAAAGCGGGTCGCGTCCTCCACCGGGATTTCGGTCAGGCGGAAGTCCTCCCTCCCCTGCCCGTGCTCCGTGAGGCGTGAGTGAAGACGGCGCCGAAATCGCTCCACGTATCGTTCACATGTCATCGATAACGCATGCCACTTGCCCAACGTTTGCCTCCTTGCGCGGGGCGAATACACGATAAACGGCCCCCGGGATCAATCGGGGGCCGGGTTCTTTCGCAAAGTGATGCGTCTACTTGACCGCCTTGGCCGGGCGCCCATCATAGTGGCCGCAGTTTCCGCACACCCGATGAGACAGCTTGAGTTCCTGGCAGTTGGAGCACTCGCCGAGGTTCGGGGCTTTCGCCTTCCACTGGGAACGACGACGATCTCTGCGCGACTTGGAATGCTTCTTCTTTGGTACAGCCACACTATTCACCTTCCTCCGTCGGCCCCAGCGCCTTTTTCGCTTCCTGTCAGCTCCGCCTTCAGTTTCTGCAGCTCGGCCAGGCGGGGATCGACCTCCTCGGTCGGACAATCGCATGTCTCGCGATTGAGATCCGTTCCGCACCGGGCACACAGACCGCGACAATCGGAACTACACAGCACCTTGGTGGGCAGGGCCAAAATCAGGTCTTCTCGCACCCTCGGGGCGACATCGACGGTTTTGCCGTCCTGGCTCCGCTCGAGAATGTCCTCCCCTTGCTCCCCGGGGGCGCGTTCACCCGCCGGAAGGACCAGGGCTTGGAAGTCAACCGACAATGCAATGCAGGCGGTGGCGAGGCATCGATGGCAACATGTCTCGGCCTCGACGGATCCGTGAACCCGGAGGATCCACGTGTCACCGTCCCTGTACAGGTCGAAGGTCAGCTCGGACCCCTCTTCCAGTCGGACGGGGCAACCGCTCCAATCGAAGGCCACCACATCAACGGCGATCTGGCCATCGACGCGACCACCGTCGGTCACATCGGGCCTGTGGACAAGAATATCCATACCCATGGTGGCTCACCCCTCGACAATCACCAGTACATTTTACCGTCCATCGCCGACAGATTCAAGGAAATTCCTTACGAAGCCGCTCGAAGAAACGCCAGCGCGTCTTCAAGGTCGGCAACGGGCACGATCTCGATATCCACCGAGGCCTTGCGGGCATCGTCGATATTCGCCTTCGGGACCAGGAACGCATCGGCACCGGCGCGCTCAGCCGCATATGCCTTCAGCCGCACGCCCCCGACCGATCCCACCTCGCCGCGCACATTCACCGTACCGGTGCAGGCGATATTTCTCCCGTCCAATAGGGATTGGTCGGGGGTAAGCCGATCGATCAGGGACAGGGTAAATGCCAGACCCGCCGAGGGGCCCCCAATGTTGCCCGCATCGATGCTCACCTCGAAGGGGAAGACAAACCGCGGCCTCTCGGTAGTAACACCGATTCCGATGATGGCGGCCCCCGGCGCATCGGGAGACTCGATCAACGTCACGTTCTCACGGTAGCGTACCGGTTCCCCCTCCTCTTCGCGCAGAACGGTCAGCGTGACATCTTCGCCGGGTCGCTTCCTCCCCACCAGATCTAGCAGGTCGTCGACGATGCGCATCGGTTCACCCGCCGCCTCCACGATCACGTCGCCGGGGGCGAGGATATCCCGGGCCAGCGAATCGGCCCGAATACTCACCACCAGGACACCATCACCATCGAAGGCGACATCGTAGCCGAGGTGGTCAAAAGCGACGTACTTCGCGAGGTCCTGGCTCTCCTGCATCATCTGGCGCGTGCGCCGAAGGTAGTCATCAAAATCCTCGCCCGGGCGAAGATAGGCCGTGGTAGGGGTCAGGTTGGCCCGGGGATAGATGCCACCGACGACATATAGGAGGGCGTTCGCTTCGCGGCTGAACACCGTTGTCAGGAGCACGCGCCCCGTCTCCGGTGCCGGTGGTACGGCATCAGTGATGATCATATCGGACGTATCGGTAGCGGAGCCGGGAACGCTCATCACGTAATTGGTGGGAGTGAACCATAAGGCGACGAGAACACCGAGCACGGTGAGTGTCAAAGCCAGGGTGCGACGAGGAATGAAGAATCTGCCTATGCGCATGTCGTCCTCCGAACCGGGAACCGCCATGACCGGGGATGCCCGTTCCCCGGCCGGCCGATAGAAGACTGGGGCCGGGGCCCCGTTTCCCCCCGATCACCCGCGGATGCCATCATTGGACCACGACATCCACGCGAGCCCCGGGGGGTGCCTATTCCTGGCGCTTCGCTGAAGGCACCGAGGTCCGGGTCCCCCGCGCCGACTTTGCCTCCGAACGTGCACCGCCGAACTCCGCCGACGCCCGCAGCTCCTTACGCCCATCCGACACGCGCTCCATGGCACGTCCCAACACGCTCCCGAGTTGCTTGAGGACGTCGTCGGCATAGCGATGGGCCTCTACCTTGATCTTGCGCGCCGACTCCTCGGCCTCGGCCACTTTCCTCTGCCCCTCCTCGGCAGCCTGGGTGGCGATGGCGGATTCCGAGGTCAACCGTGCCGCGTGTTCCTCGGCCTCCTTCACCAGGCGATCCGCCTTGGCCCGGGCCTCCGACAGGATGCGCTCCTCCTCCAGGACAACGCTGCGGGCCTGCGACAGTTCTTCGGGAAGCATGGCCCGTAACTCGTCCAGCAAGGAAAAGATCTCTTGCTCACTGATCATGACTCGATCACTGAGCGGTAGATGCATGCCGTCGGTAACGGCTGCTTCCAGTTCATCGATGATACTCCAAAGATCCTGGGTCATCCCTCATCGCCTCCAGTTTGTTGGGTTGCAGAGGTGCACGGTGTCGCCTGGGCGGAAGCGCCCTGCGCTAGCGCGTCGCACACTTCCGGAGGAACCATCTCGCTAATGTCGGCCCCGTGGCGGGCGAGTTCCTTGACGAGGCTGGAACTCAAGTAGGCGTGCTCGGGCCGCGTCATCATAAATAGCGTCTCGACGGTGTTCCCGAGCGCCCGGTTCGTCTGGGCCATCTGGAACTCGTATTCGAAATCAGAGATGGCGCGAAGGCCCTTGATGATGACGTTGATGCCCCGGCGACGCGCGCATTCCACCAGGAGACCGGTACCCTCTTCTACGGATACGTTGGGAAGGTGGCCGACGGCGGACTCGACGAGTGCCATCCTGGTCGCCAGCGGGAACAAATGCTCCTTGTTGGGATTATCGAATACAGTGATCGCCACCTCGTCGAAGATCATCGCGGTCCTGGTGATGATATCGACGTGACCGTAGGTTACCGGGTCAAAACTCCCGGGGCACATCGCCTTGCGTTCCACACTCGTTCTCCCTTCTCGATCGCCAACGGAAGACCAGCACCGTGGTCTCCGAGTAATTGCGCTTCCTCATCAACGCCAAGTTCTCGTCGGGCAGCCCCGATTCCTCCAGGTTCGCGGCCACGGCACGCGCAATCTCGAGAACCACGATCGCCGGGTCGGCCAATCCGTCCCATTCACACAATTGTCCCAGTGTTCGAAGCGGAAATCCACCACCGTACGGTGGATCGGCAAAAACCAACGAAAACCGGCTCGATCCAGCCGACTCCCCCAGGAAGGTATGGACGTCGCCCTGTTCGATGCGTATCCGTTCCTGCACCCCCAGGCCAGCAGCGTTGCCCGCGATCGTGCGGCATGCGTCCGGGGCACGCTCGACGAAGGTTACGCAGTCCGCCCCACGACTAAGGGCTTCGAATCCCAGGGCCCCGGAACCCGCGTACAGGTCCAAGACGTGCACGCCGCAGGGGACATCACCCAGGATGTTAAATATCGCCTCCCGCACCCGATCGGTTGTCGGACGCGTGTGCCGTCCCCGCGGCGCCCTTATTCGGCGACCCCGCAGGCTTCCACCGATGATCCGCACGGGGGTTCACCACCCCTCCCGTCAAATGATAAGCGAGACCGGGGCGGTATGCCAGCCGACGTCTCGGACGTTCATTGGCGGAGACGGTCGATGAGCGCGCGGAGGGCGAGCGTATACCCGGGAGCGCCGAGCCCCCAGATCCCGCCGGAACAAACCGGCGCGGTCACCGACAGTCGACGAAAGGATTCCCGGGCAT
Organism: Clostridia bacterium; assembly: GCA_003552525.1. Lineage (GTDB taxonomy): Bacteria > Bacillota > Sulfobacillia > SLMV01 > SLMV01 > CSSED11-154. The sequence continues at coordinate 22,315 of PUNF01000154.1, forward strand.
GCACGTTGGAGAGGTGTACCTCGATGATGGGGACGTCGAGCGCGGCCAGGGCATCTCGCAAAGCGATGCTCGAGTGGGTATATGCAGCCGGGTTCACGATCACGCCGTCGGCGTCACATCGCGCCCGTTGCACGGCATCGACCAGTTCTCCTTCCCCGTTCGATTGAAAGAACACCAGTTCCACCCCGGCTTGTTGGGCCACGCATCGAAGTTCCTTTTCGATCGCGTCCAGGGTGACCGACCCATAGATGGCGGTCTCGCGCATTCCCAGCAGGTTCAGGTTCGGTCCGTTTATGACGTGAATCCGCACGCTCACACCTCTTCCAAAGCCGCGGCGATATCGGCATGCGTGACGTCCCCGGAGACGACCGGATATCCGACATCCCCAAGGAGCACCCATCGCAGCACCCCGTCGCGGCGTTTCTTGTCCATGTGCATGGCGCTTATCACGGCGGTGGGATCAAGGCAAACATCGAATGCAGCGAGGCTGCGCGCGAATCCCCACGCATCGAGCAAGTCCTCGATCTCGTAAAGCCCCCTCGCCTTCAGCATACCGCGCCGGTGCGAAAGCCGCGCCGCGATGCGCAACCCGTAGCCTACCGCCCAGCCGTGCGAGATCGCGCCACCCGAGACCGTTTCGACCGCGTGTGCGGCGGTGTGGCCGAGATTGAGATGCGCGCGGATCCCGTGTTCTCGCTCATCCTCCCCCACGTACTGTGCCTTGATCCGGCAACTCCCGACCACCACGCGCTGCAGTGCCGCCAGTTCCCTGCGGCGAATGGCCTCCGATTCGGACCGGAGGAATTGCAGGTACTCACCACCCTCGAGCAACCCGTGCTTGATGACCTCCGCCATACCGTCGACGAAGGTACTCTGCGGCAAAGTGCGCAGCGTGGCAGTATCGGCTAGGACCAGGCGGGGCTGATGAAACGCCCCGACAAGGTTCTTGCCGCTCAGGTGATTGACCGCCACCTTCCCCCCGACGGAGGAATCGACCTGGGCGAGCAGGGTCGTCGGTACACCGATGAACGGCACCCCGCGGAGGGCAATTGCCGCCACGAATCCGAACAGGTCTCCCACCACACCACCACCGAGCGCGACGATCGGCGTACCGCGATCCGGCCGGGAGGAGAAAAAGGCATCGAGGGCATCGCTCGCCACGGCCAGCCGCTTACTCGTCTCTGCATCTGCGACCACGTGCTTTTCCGCGGAATACCCCCCCTGTTCCAGCGCGCGACACCACCGGCCGGCGTAAAGCATGTCCACGGTGGTATCCGTACCCAAAAAAAGCGGCCGGGGCGGGATGTCTGCGGCGGCCAGGTGCTCTCCGGGCGCCTCCGAGAGCCCGGCACCGATCACGACGCGGTAGGGCTCGCCGGAGTGGATGTCCACCGACTCGACCGCGGGTCGCGCCTCTTCAACCCCAACGGACCCCGGGATCCGGCGGATGATCTCCCGCGCGATCTCCTCCGGACCCTTACCGCGGGTATCCACCTTATGGTCTGCCCCCTCGTAGACGGGGATGCGCTCGGCCAGCAAAGCACGCACGCGATCCGACCGATCGCCCCCGTACAACAGGGGTCGATCCTGCACCTCCGCGAGGCGATCCAACAGCGTATCCTCCGGTACCGCGAGGTAGATGCTCGCGGCGTTGGCGCGCAGGCGATGGCGGTTTTGGGGATCCATCCAGGTTCCACCACCGGTCGCGATGATCACGTCGTTGAACCTGGACACGCGCCGGATGCAGTCCCGCTCGCGGCGGCGAAACGCCTGCTCTCCACACGCGGCGAAGATGTCGGGGATGGAACGTCCAGCGCGGGCCTCGATCCACGCATCGGTATCCACGACCGGTCGATCCAACAACCGACCCAGGGACGCGGCCACGGCACTCTTGCCCGACCCCATGAAGCCCACCAGCGCGACGTTCATCACAACCCCTCCCGGTAGTGCTGCAGCGCCCGTCGAATCTCGCACAGGGAATCGCCGCCGAACTTCTCGAGGAATGCATCGGCCAGGCAAAGCGCCATTGCCGCCTCCACCACCACACCCGCGGCGGGTACGGCACAGACGTCGGAACGCTCGTGGTGGGCGAGAACCGCCTCACGCGTATCGAGGTCGATGGATTCCATCGATCGGCGCAGCGTGGAAATGGGCTTCATGTGCGCGTGTACCACCACCGGCTCACCGTTGGTCATCCCACCCTCCAGACCCCCGGCACGATTGGTGGGTCGCACGGGAAAGGTGCGTCCGACCGGGCCGGGATGTATGGGGTCGTGCACCAGGCTCCCCGGCCGGCGCGCGTTGGCGACGGCCTCGCCGATCTCCACGCCCTTGATGCCCTGTATGGCCGTGACGGCGCCCGCCAGTCGCCCATCGAGGCGACGATCGGACTGCACGTGACTGCCGAGTCCCGGCGGAACGCCGAGCGCGACGGCCCCGATCACCCCTCCGAGGGTGTCTCCCGCTTCCCGCGCCGCATCGATGGCTGCGATCATCTGCTCCTCTGCCCCCGGGTCCGGGCACCGCAAGTCCGTTGCAGCTTCGCGCGTCCTCCAGTCCTCCCAGGCCTCTTCCGGCGTGCGACCCGTGGGCACCCGATCGGGATCCATGGCGACATCCCCGAGGGCGTGCGTCCAGCTGATAATGCGCACACCCATCTCGGCCAACAGCACCGCCGCCGCCGCACCGGCGGCCACCCGGGCGGCCGTCTCCCGGGCACTGGCGCGCTCGAGCACGTTACGTAGATCGTGGTGTCCATATTTCACCGCCCCGGCCAGGTCCGCGTGTCCCGGGCGCGGGCGCCGGATCGGGTCACCGGGATCGCCGGGTTCCGGTGCCATCACGGCTTCCCAGTTGGGCCAATCCCGGT
>PUNF01000094.1 GCA_003552525.1 Clostridia bacterium
GGGCGAGGCATTCACCATCGACCCGCGGCACTACCTCGGTTGCATCGAAGCGTTGCGGGGTGCGGTGCGGGCCCGGGTCGGGTTGGACGACGGGGGACGCGGTGTCGGGATGGTGGAATCGACGGATCATCGCGATCTCCCCGTGGTGCGGTTCTTGGAGTATGGCCGGGACGGCGACGGCGGGTACGTGGTAAGGGTGGAGACGAAGGAGGAGACCCTACGGCTCCCGAGCATCGAGGCCCCCTCGGGATGGATCGCGGGCGTCAGTGGGGCGGTCAAGGAGCAGTTTTTCGCCCCGGAGTTCGATCGGGAGGGCATGCTCGCGGGCATGGATCGCATCACACCGGGGCCCGTGGATTTCGGCGCGCCCGTGAGCGGCGAGGTGCGGGTGGCCGGCGTGTTGGAGGAGCATGCCTGCGTGGTGTTGATGGCGGAGTGTGACCGGGGGGAAAAGCACTATCGCCTTTTCGAAGATCCCTGGGTATTCGATGGCACGGGGGAGCGCGTATCCCCGGAGGAGCTGGAGGTGGATCAACCGGTGAAGGCTTACGACCTGGACGGACGGCCAATCCTGGTCATGGATTAGATCGGGGTGCGGGCCTTTCGGAGCGTGGATGAGGGGTCCCCGGAATGGGGGCCCCCGCGCGTCAATGCCACTCTTGTGGAAAGCATCGAACTGGTGTGTCAGACAGCTGTCACAGGTGTGATTTTTACTGTGTATAGTGTCGGATTGTTGAGATCGCTTCAACGAGTTAACAGGATCTTTGTGATCAATGTTGAACGCATACTATGAGCAACGATTCTACAGGGGTCGTGCGCTCAACGACGCGGTACATACCTTCGCGGTAAGCATTCCCTGTGAATGGTGAAGGTTTTTCGAGGGCCGTGGTTTCTCGGTTCGGGCATTGGTATGCCCAATTCCTTGGCAATTCGAATATTCAAGCGGGGGCGATGAAGATCGGGCAGTAAATGGACGCCTCATTCCGATCCGAGCCAGTGGCGTAACCGACCGATTGCTTGTGCGAGCGGTCGGTTTTTTGTTTGCGGGATCGTGAAACATAAATCCAGTTGTGTAGAGTCAATGCAATTCCGCAGCTGACGATCTCCGCGGATACATACATAACTCCGCTACAAGAGAGGTGAGGCCGGTGAGGTGTCGCCACGACGCGCGAATCGTATCCATGTACGGGAGCAGGACGCTGCGGGTTACCTGCGTGGACTGCGGGGTGAGCGTGCGGGCGCGGCCGGCCGAGGCGAGGCGGTGGGATGTCAGGCGGTTGACGGTGCGGGGCTTTGAGTAGGGAATAGCGGTCAGGGGGCTGGCCGATTCCAGATAGAGGCAATGGAGGTCGACGCGGAAACTGAGATTCTGGATCTGTAGACTGAGGCCGACGAGACCCGAATTCACCTATTCTCTAGAAGGAGGTACTTACTAAGATGTTGAAACGCGCAGGCTTAGCATTTGTACTGGCGGTTATCTTTACGTTGAGTATCGGGACGATGGCGATGGCGGACCATGGCCTTGGTGACCCGATATCGGATGAACTTGGCGGTGAGGTCGACGTCAGAGACGTAGCGGATAATGTCTATCGCTACCGGATGGTGGACGACGAGCCAGAGGGTGAATGGTTCGAGACGATTAGTGGGGCCCTTACAGATGCAGAACCGGGCGACAGCATTTTGGTGACCTCTACGGGTTCACCCTATGAGGAAGCTGTCACCATAGAGGATGATAACATTACACTTAAGGCTGCAGAGCTGAAAGAAGAGGACGACCGAGGTTCTACTGACATATCCGATGACCATTTCGATGACCTCGACGCCACAGTGGAAGGCGAGGGTACAGTCAAAATTGCTGACGAAGCCCTTGATGCGGATGATACGGGGACGCTCATTGAAGTACGTGCAGAGAACGTAACCATAGCTGGCTTCGTTCTCAAGGACGCAAAACGACGTGCGGTCTGGCTCACTTCAGATGCTGACGGCGCCACCATCGAAAAGAGCAAAATTACGAGCATTGGTGTGCTGGAGAATGGAGAGGGCCCCCATGGGAAACCCTACGGCATCTACGTTGACCAGAGCCAGCCTGATACCGAAATCCGGAATAACCACATTATTGACAACGTGGGCGATGGTATTGGCACGTTTGAGGGTTCTGACTTCCTGATTGACAATAACCTCATCCAGAACAACGAGCGTCACGGTATTCGCCTTGTTCGTGGAACGAATCTTACGATTACCAACAACGTGATTAAGGGCAATGGCCTTCCTATAGGCCAGATAGACGCCAGTCCCCATTTCCGTTCGGGTATCTATATCGTGTCCGACTTGACAGACCCCGGTCACACTATAACTGGTAACGATATCTTGGACCAACACCTCTTCGGAGTCGCCATAGGCTACGACCACCACTCCACACTCGACGATACCCGCCTGTTTGCGCAGGTCGAAGGCGCCGACAGGAACCTTTATGACAACACCTTCCGCGGTAACAATGTGCACGTGATGCAGGTAAATACGGTTGAGGATGATAATGGTGAGACATTGTATCCCAACCTCAACGTCCTCAAGTACAACGACTTCCCACTTGCAGCCGTCGTGACAGAGGCTCAGGCGAGAACCTACGGTAGTGGAGGTACGCAAGATGTACCAGTAGGTACTATCGAGGATGTGCAGACTGCCACAGACATAGTTGAGCCACTGGGCTGGGGCAACAATGGCACTGATACATTCGGCGTCGACCAATATGAGGAATTCGATATGACCATAAATGCTGGTCTGAATGACAATGCGGCGATGAATTTCCTGCCTGATGATCACGACTATGATGAGCAGAAAATCGTAGCCGTTGACCGCGTCCTGTGGGTCATCGAAATCGAGGGCGGAACAACAGAAACAGATAACCCCGAAGAGAATGATGTCGTCTTTGAAGTTCCCGAAGCATATGACGAGTTGGGCTTTGAAGTTCGGCATCATGAGGATAACATCTGGTACTACTCCGGGCCTGGCGATAAGGACGGCTACGCGTGGCACGACATGATCGAGCCCGCCGACTATACGTTCAAGACAACTTTCAACGTATCCGGTACCTTCGACGTAACCATCCAGGCAGTCCGCGCGGACAGGGAATAACGGTCCCAACCGGGGGCCCTGCTCCTTCGGGGGCAGGGCCCTCACCTGAGGAGGTGAGCACGTGAGTCACAAATATTCACTGCTCTTAGTAGCAGTAGTCAGCATAATAGCCGTTGCCTCCTCGCCGGTTCTTGGTGGCCATGGCCTTGGTCCGCCCATCTCGGATGAGCTGGAAGGGGAAGTGTACGTAACTTCTGTATACACACTCACCTTCGAGGTGCTGGATGAGGGCAATGATCCCATCGAAGGCGCCGAGGTTGTGGTTGATGGTGTCGGTAGTGACACCACTGATGCCAACGGCGAGGTCGTATTCGAGGATCTGGCTCCAGATACCTACGACTACACTGTCAGCAAGGATGCTTACGAATCGGTATCAGATACGGTGGAAATAGTCGACGAGGATGTCACAGAGACGGTGACGCTGGAGCAGGAGCCCGAGCCAGATCCGCCAACTCCTGCCCCAACTCCGGTAGTTCGCTACGACCTTACCATCGAGGTTGACGGTGAAGGTGCGACTGATCCAGAAGCCGGTACTCACACCTATAGCCCGGATTCCGATGTCACCATAGAAGCCATCCCTGCAGACGACTGGCTGTTCCATCAGTGGCTTATAGATGATGAAGTCTCTGAAGTCGAAGAACCAGAACTCACGATCACCATGGATGACGATAAGGATGTTACGGCAGTCTTCGTGCGGTCTCCGGTGGTCCTACCCTACGTGGGTGAGATCATCGATCCGAACACGGGTGGAGCACTCGCGGTGCCGGATCTCATCGAACTCCTGATACCACCGCTTGCGGCACCCAATGAATTCGAGATAGGCGTGACCGCGCAGGAGGCTGATCCGGAGGTCGTATGCGCTCCGGATGGCCCGGTGGACGGAGTGGTGTTCGAGGTTACCGCATTCGAGTGGGTTGACGATGAACAGGAGCCGCTCGATGCGTTCCAGGAGAACGTCGATGTGACGCTTCACTGGGAGGAAGACCTCGATCGCGACGAGGCTGAAAGCATCCTCATCCACTACTACCACGAGGGCCTGCAGATGTGGATCCCGCTTCCGACCGAGGTGGATGTCGTGAACCAGCGAGCCGTGGCCGAGATCGATGGTCCTGTCGACCTCGTCATGTGTATCAAGGACAAGTTCACAGATATCCACGGACACTGGAGCGAGCGGTACATCCTGCTGCTTTCGGAGTACGGCGCGATATCCGGTTATCCGGATATGACCTTCCGCCCCGACACCACGGTGAACCGGGAGGAGTTTACCAGGATGTTGGTAGACGCTGCCGGAATCGAGGTGCCGGAGATCGTCCGCTTGTTGCCCGTCCTGGTCGATGATTCGGACGAGATCTCCACATGGGCACAGCCCTACGTGGAAGCGGCATTGAGCCATGGGTTGATCGAGGGCTTCGAGGATGGCACCTTCCGTCCCTCGGAGCGGGTCACCCGTGCCCAGGTTGCCACCATGTTGTCGCGAGCACTCGGGCTGTCACCGCAAGGAGACCTGCCCTTTACCGATGCTGAAGAGATTCCGGGGTGGGCTGGAGGACACGTCGCGGCACTGGCGAATCTAGATATCATCAGGGGCTATCCTGTGAACGAAGCGTACTACTTCCGACCGGATGAAGTGACCACCCGTGCCGAGGCGGCGGCGTTCCTTACCAGATACCTCGAAGCCAGGTTAGAGTAGTAGGCAGTGTACCATAACCGGTTACAATGATCGATTCGGGGAGAAGCGTCGTGATCTTGCTCTGGTTTCCTCCTCTGGCCGAGGCACTGAACCAAACGAGTAGGGAGGCTTCTCCCCGATTCCCGTGTTACATTTTTCGGCCATTTTCCGTCGGCATTCCCATCAGGATATGAGATCCGGCCGGCGCGATCCCGGCGGAATCGTTCGCCCCGGAGAGTGCCTTGGCGTATTGCCGAAAGAAGTGCACGCGAGAACCCTCGACGCTTCACATCGCGCTGTTCCCAAAGATGTTGCTTCGCGATCCCACCGTCCGCCTCCTACTCGGTGCCCGCGAAGATCTGCACGATCATCGTGCCATAGCGTCCACCCCGGACGACGGCCAATCCTACTCGATCGTAAGCACCCAGAGTGATCGCACGGTGTCCGCGGCTTCGCATGATCATCCCGTGTGCACCCATGACACAGGTATGCCCGGCAAGGTTCTCTCCCAGCCGCGTGAAGGCAATCCCCGCATCGCGGACCCGCTGTGAAACGCCGTTCCCATCCGGGCAGCGGTGGGAGAAGTAGTCGCGGGCAATCATGTCCTTCGCATGTGATCGCGCAACCGCGGACAGATCTTCACAGTAATAGAGGCGAGAGCGATCGTCCTCTTCACGACTTGTGTTGATCAGCGTGAATAGCTCCGCAACCTCACTGCCGGCTTCTACTTCAGTGTCGCCATCGGCACCCGCGCTCAACGCGGTGACCGGCGCTGGGCACGTGAACACGAGGATCAAGGACAGGGCGAAGATCTTCAGTAGTAGTTTTTGCCGCACGGCAATTCCTCCCGGAACCCACCTCCCCCGAGAGGCCCTACATGATCTATCGGTCAATCGTTCGCCCGGTATGAGCCCAATCCGGACCGTGCATACCCGTAGCCACGATCTTTACACAATCCATTCCCCGCATCGCCGGTCACCAGATGGCAGGCACGAATACTCCCGACCGCGCTCCGATGCCCCGGCCATCACCCGCCCGACGCAATCGCGTCTACCCGATCTCTCGTACCCTTAAGATCAAGAGCGTGTTTTGTCCAAGACCACGAGAGATCGGCAGCGTAACGGGTTGCATCTTTCACCGCGGGAGGGAGAATCAGTCGGTGGGTCGCGTTGTGCGCGGGGAGCGCACGTTGAGGTCTCGCACTCGCAGCAATGCCAATCCGGTGAAGCTCGCGAGCATCAGGTAGGCGTGCAGATAACCCGCCACCGGTGTACCCGCCGTCGGGGCCCGAAAGGCCAGGTCTAAGACCACGCCCACGAACACCGTACCCAGTGCCCCCATCACGAAGCGCAACATGTTGAATACCCCGGCCACGGATCCCCGCTTTTCCTCGGGACTGGACTCCATCGCCGCGTTCATGCTCGGCGCCCACACCATCGCCGCCCCGATGCCGTCCAGCGTCAGCACGAACCCGATGTGGAAGATGGTGCTTTGGTCGGTGAGTAGTGCCATGAGGATCAACCCGGTGGTGCGAACGCTCAGTCCCACGATTACCGGCAACGCGTTGTCGAACCGATCTGCGATATACCCCGAAAGGGGAGAGATGACCAGCCGCACCGCCGCCTGGGGAAGCATGATGAGCCCGATTGTCATCGCACTCCACCCGTGCACGTGCGAGAGGAACAGCGGCATCAGGAAGTTCATCCCCTGGATGGCCACCAGGTGTACGCCCCCACAAAGCATCCCCGACATGAAGGTCCGGTTTCGCAGGAGATCCGGGTCGATCACCGGCTTATGGTGCTCGCCCTCGTAACGCCAAAACAGCGGCAGCACCACCAGCACCCCGGTCATCATCACCAGGATCAAGGGATCCGTCCAGCCCCGCTCGGGGCCGGATACGATCCCGGTGATCAGCATGGTGATCATAAACGCCAGCATGATGGTCCCCCGGAAGTCGAAGGCGCCCTCCGAATCGTCCGTCTGCTCCACCATCCGTACCACGGTGAAGATGCTCACCAGGCTGACCAGGATGAAGGCCACATTCACGAAGAACACCGACCGCCATCCCAGTAGCTGTACCACGAATCCCCCGAGTGTCGGTCCCGTCACCGATCCGAGCGATACGCCCATCGCCCATATGCCCATCGCCTTGCCCCGCTCGTGCTTGGGAAAGAGCCCGGTCCCGATGGTCAGGGCATTGGGGAATATGGCCGCGCCGCCGATACCCTGCACCAGCCGAAAGCTGATCAGCGACAGCATGTTCCACGATAGGCCACTCATGACCGACCCGATCCCAAAGAGCAGAAGTCCCGCCAGGAGGATCCTCCGCCGCCCATAGCGATCACCCAGCTGCCCGAACACGGGTAGCAGGATGGCATAGGAGATCTGGTAGCTGTTATGGATCCATGTGAGGTCGGCGTAGCGGAGGAGGAACGCCTCCTGGATGTATGGGGCCGCGATCCGCACCATGCTGGTGGAGAGCACCGTGGCGAAGGCCGAGGTCGCCAGGGCGATGAGACTGAAGTATCGCTTGTACATAGTCATCCGATCGGCACCCCTAGGTGGAATCCGTCATCGCAGTACCCCGACGCTTCATAATCCCTACTAAACCGAAAACCACCGACATCGTCAAGTCGAGACCGCGCCCAAAATTGCTTCCCCCCGACCGGGTTAACCACCACGCACGTGAGGTAGATACGGAGTATGAAGGAGGTCATGGCCAATGGTGAAGATGTACTCGCTGAGCACCTGTCCCTGGTGCAAGAAGATGAAGAGGCTGCTCGATGACGAGGGGATCGCCTACGACGTCGTCGACCTGGACATCGCCGAAGACGACGAGAAACAGCAGGCCTTCGCCGAGATGGCGGAGCACGGCCTCTCCCCGGCATTCCCCATCACCATCGTCGATGGTGATGTGATACAGGGGTATCACCCCGACCGCGTGAAAGCGGCCCTGGAGGCGGCCGATGAATAGGGTTCTCTGTCCCGTTTGCAACGTGCGTTTTCCCCTCCGCGACCCCGACTCAGATCCGGGCGACACGGTGATCTGCACCGTGTGCGGGGCCTGCCTGCGGCTGGCCGCCATCGCACCGGAGCCGGTCGCCGAACGCGCCCCGGAACCGCCGGAGGAAGAGATCAACGGTCGCATTGATCGCTTCGCAGAGATGCGGGGATTCGTCTTCGACGACGGTCGAGAGATCGTGGTAGAGGGCTTGCTGCAAAAGTATGAGATGTTCGGTGATTTCTACTGCCCCTGTCGCATGGAAAACGTGGACGAGAACGTATGTCCCTGCCTGGATACGCGCTCCGGATCGGTAAAGCGCGACGGGCATTGCCTCTGCGGACTCTTCTGGCTTCCGGACGCCGAATAGTCGTCCCCGGGGAACCCACCTCTTCGCCGCTCCCCGCGCCAGGTCGCCCCGGCGCGAGGGGAGTGGCCAAGGGCGCATAGCATGCCCGCCACATCTATCATTTGTGCATCCAACACAATTCGCCCGTGGGCAGGGTTGCCCGCCCCCCGCGGGGAATAAGAAACCTGTCAACAGCTGGGAGGTCGAATACGTATGCGAGCCTATATCATCAATGGAAGCCCGAGGACACAGGGTGGTAGCGCACAACTACTGGATCTAGCAGCCGAAGCCTTTCGGGCGCGGGACTTTTCCGTCGAACAGCGATCCGCACTGGACCTGCTCTCGGCGCTCGACACCCCGTTTTGCACCCACTGCTCCCCGACGTGCGTTGGGGAGTGCTACGCGCAAACGGCCGTGGAGGATTTCTACCGCCAGCTGCCCGAAGCAGACTGCATGCTCGTGGCCTCGCCGGTATACTTCGGCACCGTCTCGGCCGAATTGAAGGCCCTCTGGGACTTCGGTCGACGGACCCGTTCCGACTCCGGACTGCTTTACACCGTGGGGGGTGCATTGGCCGTCGGTGGGGGGCGTTTCGGTGGCCAGGAGACCACGCTCCGGGCCATCCACGACATGATGCTCATCCAGGGCATGATCGTCGTCGGCGACTCCAGCGAGGCAGGCATCGGACACCAGGGCGTGGCCGCCCAGGACCCCGGAGCCGAAGATCACAACGCGCGGAAGCGGCTGGACATCCTGGTGGATGCCATGGCCGATGTCTCCCGCGCCACCCGGGACCTGCGCCGCCGGGTCCGGGGCGAATAGGGAGGGGAAAGAAAGCGATGCACGACGTACTGTTTACCAACGTGTTGATCGTGGACGGGAGCGGAGAACCCGCTTTCAAGGGGGAGGTCGCCGTCACCGGGGATGAGATCGTCGCAGTGGGCGAAGACCTCGGCGAGGCGAAGCGGACGATCGACGGCGAGGGCCGTGCCCTGGCCCCGGGTTTTATCGACATCCACACGCACAGCGATTTCACCCTGGCCGTGGATCCCCGCGGGGAGAGCGCCATTCGCCAGGGAGTGACCACCGACATCACCGGGCAGTGTGGCCAGTCCGCCGCCCCGCTCACCGGAGAAGACGCCCTGAAGATCGCCCGCGAAGACATGAAGCGCGCCGGTGGTGACGGCGACGTGCCGTGGCGCACCGTCGCCGAGTACGCGGCCTTCCTCGAGGACCAGGGTATCGGCCCCAACGTCGGCATCATGATCGGACACGGCGCCGTCCGGGCCTCGGTCATGGGTTTTGCGGACCGCGGTCCGACCGAAGACGAAATGGAGCAAATGAAGGCACTGGTCCGCCAATGCATCGAGGAGGGGGCGGTGGGCATGACCACCGGCCTCTACTATGCACCGGGCAGCTACGCCGACTCCGACGAGGTTTCCGCGATCTGTGAAGTGGTGAAGGCGATGGATGCCCTGCATTCCAGCCACATCCGCGATGAGTCCACCTACAATGTCGGCCTCGTCGCCGCCCTGGAAGAAGTCCTGGAAATCGCCCGCAAGAGTGATGTCCGCACACAGATTTCCCACCTCAAGGCGCTCGGACCGGAGGTGTGGGGCAAGGCGCCCGAGCTCCTGAAGATGCTCGAGGATGTGCGCGCCGAGGGGTTCGATGTCATGGCCGACCAGTACCCCTACGTCGCCTCGGGATCCAGCATCACCGGCGCCCTCATTCCCCGCTGGGCCCAGGACGGGGGACGCGACGCTCTGGTGCAACGGATCGACGATCCCGAGGTACGCCCGAAGCTCCTCGATGAAGTGCGGGGCAACCTGAAGCGCCGTGGCGGGGCCGATCGACTGCAAATCGCCCTCTATCCCCCGGAGCGCGCCTACGAAGGCAAGCGCCTCTCGGAAGTGGCCGAGACGCTGGGGCATCCCCCGGCCGAGGCCGCCCTGGAACTGCTGCGCGAGGCCGAGGCGTCCTTCGTGTGCTTCGTGATGGAGGAAGCGGACGTCGACCACATCATGGGGAGTGACCTGGTCATGGTGGGCTCCGATGGACGCGCCGTCGCCGTGGACGGTCCCACCTCGGGAGGTCATCCCCATCCCCGATACTTCGGCAGCTTCCCGCGCGTCCTCGGGTTGTATTCGCGCGAAAAGGGCATCCTCAGCCTGGAGCGGGCGGTGCAGAAGATGACGTCGATGCCGGCGGAGCGCCTCCGCTTCGCGGATCGTGGCCTCCTTCGCCCGGGATACCGCGCCGACCTGGTGCTCTTTGATCCCGAGACCGTGCGGGACCAGGCGACCTTCGAGGATCCCAAGCAGTACCCCGTGGGGATCGACCTGGTCATGGTGAACGGTACCGTCGTGCTGGAAGAGGGCCAGCGCACCGACGCCCTCCCGGGGCGCGTGCTGCGCCACGGGTAGCGCCCAGCGAAAGACTCCAAACAACCGCAGACGAAGGGGCGCCACCGCGGTGGCGCCCCTTGTGGATCACTCTTGCTTTGCCTCGAACGTCGCGCCTGTACTAGCGCCAGTGTCTCCCGACCGGGTAGGTGTCCGCCGGGATGTTGTGATAGGTGAGCACGCTGAGGTCCGCCGGCCCCATGCCGGGGGCGTCCACCTCGACGATGGCCCCGGCGACGTCTTCGTAGTAGGCGCGGAAGTGGATGCGCGAGCGCACGATCAGGATGTCCATCTCCAGGGGATCGACGCCGAAGGCGCGAAACCCCTCTGCGTCGCGGACCTGGTGGTTGAGACTGGTCAGGATGATGCGATTGCCATCGCCGATGTCCAGGGTAGCCGTGGGTCCGCAGTGTACCGTTCCACCCCGGCCCATGGGGCCGGTCAGGACATACTGCCCGTCCGCGACATGGGTGACCTCCCCCTCCAGCTGCAGGGGCTCGCCCGATGCCTGTCCCCAGCCGCCGCAACGAACCTTCACATGCGCACCGACCCCGGCATCGATGCAATCGCGCGCCGCCTGGGGATCGTGCATGCTGGAGAGCGCGAGGTTGGATGCCCCCATGTCCAAGAGCGCACGCAGGAGTAGGGTGTTGTCGCCGGTACGATCGGCGCCGTCGGCCATGACGACGGGTGTCTTCCCCTCGGCCACCAGCGCCATTGCCTTCTCGGCGGCGTCTTCTGTCTTGAGGATGGGCTTATCGGCGAGCTCCTCGCGCCGCTCCCACATGAAATTGGAAATGTCGCGGGCGACTTCCTCCGCCAGGGCCTTGTCCTCATCGGTGACCACGATGACCGTCGCACCCACGTCCGGTACGTCGGCGTACCCGAAGCCCGGGGCGATGGAGATATAGGCGATCTCCGGGTGTTGCGCTTCCCACGCGTCGGCCCGGACCCGGAAATCTCGCATGGGCGAAGCGCCGGTCCACTGGAAGATGCTCGGCGAGATGATCCCGGGCTTTTGTATTGCCATGGCCGGCCGAAACGTCCCGGCGAGGGTGCGGAGCATGCAATGTGCGGCGGCCTCGCCCGTCTCCCGGGTGTCCGTGTGCGGGTACTCCTTGCAGGCGAACACCGCATCCGCCACGTCGGTGAGGGCCTGGTCTTCGTTGGCGTGCAAATCCAGGGTGACCATGATGGGCACATCGTCACCGACCACCGCCCGGATGCGCCGGACGACCTCGGCTTCGGCCCGGGGGTAGCGCACCGTGACCATGGCACCATGTAGCGATAGGAGGACCCCGTCGACCGGCATGGCCTCGCGGATCGCGTCAACCATGGCGCCGGAATACAACTCGAAGGCCTCGTCGGTCACGTACCCGTGCACGCCGGCGGCGGCCGACACCGTGCCCACCATCTCGACCCCGGCCGCCTCGAGGACCTCGACGAACCCCTGGATGTAGCCGTGCACCTCCCGGTTGGCGTCGATGGCGCCCTGCCCCCAGTCCACGCCGCGGTTTTCGAAGTCTTCAATCGTCGTCAGCTTTTCGAGGAAGGTGTGCGTTTCGTGGATTAACCCTCCGATTGCGATCTTTGGCATCGTTTTCTCCCCTCCCAGTTGTTCCTTCGAAACATTTTCGGCCGCCGCCAGATATTCCCTTCCCGGCATCCCCGCGACGCGCGCAGGAAATCGACAGATGCAGGGGGAATTGGAACCCGGAAGGGGCGTGAGAACGTGGGCAACCCGCGTCTGGAAGATATGACCTGGCCCGAGATCCGCGCTGCGATCGAGGGGGGACAGCGTACCGTCATCGTCGCCGTCGCATCCATGGAGCAGCACGGTCCGGCGCTGCCGGTCAACACGGATGCCGTGATCGGGGACGCACAGGCCGCCGCCCTGGCCCGGGAGCTGGGCGATGCCCTCGTGGCACCAGTCGTCTATCCCGGCTGCTCGGATCACCACCTGGCTTGGCCGGGGACACTCAGCGTCCCGAGGGAGGTGCTGGCCGATGTCCTCGGTGGCGTGGTCGAAGGCCTGGCCCGCGCGGGTTTTGAAGAGATCATCCTGTTTCCATCCCACGGGGGCAACTTCGACCCCGTGCGCGCGGCACTGCCCGCCATTCGCCAGCGGGCCCTCCAGGCGGAGGTCGTGGATCTCCTGGATATCCGCGCAGTACTCGAGGCGTGGTTTTCCGTGACCGCGGCCCACGGCTTCCCGGATCGCACACCCCCGCACGCGGATCTCATCGAGACCTCGATGATGCTTTACCTGCGTCCGGACAGTGTGCGCGCCGACCGCCTCGAGCGAGGGTTCGTCGGCCAACCGGACTTCACGGTGATGATGCGCGAGGGACTGCAACACTACACCGACAACGGGGTCCTCGGGGATCCCCGCGGCGCATCACCCGGGATCGGCAAAGACCTCATTGACGCCTGGGTACGCTACGCGGCGGAAGAAATCCGTCGACGCCGAATGGAACGGCCCGGGGGGAGTATTTGACCGCCGCGCCGTCGCAACGTGCAACGCCATTAATCCCCCGCCGGGGGGATCGGGAGGTTATGCAAATGTCGCTTCGTCGAAGATCAATCCTGTCCATGCTCTTGATGGTCGTGCTGGTGATCACCGCCCTCGGGGCAATCGCGTGTAACAACGAAGGGGAGACGGTTCCGGAGCCGGAAACCGGGGGTACCCTGGTCATCGGAAACAACGCTGACGTCGACTCACTTGATCCCCATCTCGCCGCGGATCTTTACACCGTGCGGGTCTGCGACCAGATCTTCGATACACTCATCCGGCTGGATTTCTCCGGTGATTACGTCGGTTCTTTGGCCGAGTCCTGGGACGTGGCCGACGAAGGACGCACCTGGGAGTTAACCCTGCGCCAGGACGTGTACTTCCACGACGGGGAACCACTGACGGCAGACGACGTGGTCCATTCCTTTCGGCGCATCATGGATCCGGAATTCGACTCGCCCCGCCGGGGGGACCTGGCGGGTGTAGACGGGGTGGAAGGCATCACCGGTGACGGCGACGATCCCGATCGCGTAAACATCACACTGGTGGAGCCCAACGGTGCGTTCCTGTCGACGCTGCTGAACATACATATCGTCCCGGTTCCCGACGCCGATGCCCGCGAGTGGGTGCCCGTCGGCAGCGGTCCCTTCAAGTTTGGCGAGTGGGTGCCCGAGGAGCGGGTTGCCCTCGAGCGCTTCGCCGATTACTGGGGCGGCGCATCCCCGCTCGAGGGCCTGGTCTTTCGTCCCATCCCCGAGGTCAGCACCCGCGTGGTGGAACTGGAAACGGGCGGCATTCACCTGATGGACGAAGTACCGGGCGAGGACATGGAGCGGCTCGAGGACATGGAAGGCATCGAGATCGATTCGACGGTGGGGAGCAACTACAGCGTGCTGGGACTCAACACCACCCGGGAACCCTTCGACGATCCCATGGTGCGCCAGGCCATCGCCCATGCCATCGACCGGGAGCGGCTGGTGGAAGTGGTATACCCCGGGACCGCGGTTGCGGCCGACGGACCGCTGCCACCCAGTTCGTGGGCGTATGACGAGGACTTCAATGGCCCGGCCCACGACCTCGAACGTGCTGCCAACTACATGGAGAACTCCTCGGTGCCCGACGGGTTCAGCGCGGAACTTTTGATCTCCGAGGGGGAGAGGATGCAGCGCGGTGCCATACTGATCCAGTCCATGCTCGAAGAGATCGGCATCGAGCTGGAGATCGTGACGCAGGAGTGGGGCACGTTCCTGCAATCGCTGATGGGCCGTGAGTACGATATGTTGCGGGTTGCGTGGACCACGGATCCCGAGCCCGATGCCCTGCTCTATTCGTTGTTGCACTCCGGATCGGAGATGTTGAACTTCTCGGGGTTTGCCAGCGAAGAGGTGGATTCGCTCCTGGATCGGGCCCGCGTGGAATCCGACGTATCCGAGCGCGCCCGCATGTACCGCGAGGTGCAGTCCATCGTGGTCGCCGAGGCCCCGATGATCTACCTGCTTCACGAGAACCACGTGGCGGCGTACCCGGAAGAGGTACGAGACTTCCGGCCGCACCTGACGGGCGCCTACTATTTCCAGTCGTCCTTTGGGGCCGCGACGTGGATGGCTGGAGACTGAGCCGCCGGGGAGGGATGGCGTGTGACACTGTTCGCCCTGCGCCGCTTGCTGTGGGCCGTACCGGTTCTC
This sequence comes from Clostridia bacterium, assembly GCA_003552525.1. GTDB lineage: Bacteria > Bacillota > Sulfobacillia > SLMV01 > SLMV01 > CSSED11-154. Next base: position 14,754 of record PUNF01000094.1, read on the forward strand.
CTCGGTGTCTCCATCCTGGTGTTCACGATCGCCCGGGTGATCCCGGGCGATCCGGTGCTCATCGCCACGGGTCTCGAGCGGGCCGATCCGAAAATCCTGGCCGAGACCGCCCAGCGCCTCGGCCTCGATCGCCCACTCTGGGTGCAGTACGCGGACTACCTGGGTGATCTTGTCCGCGGTGACCTCGGGCACTCCCTCCGACACCGGCGCCCGGTGAGCGCGCTGATCCTGGGGCGCCTGCCGGCCACGCTGGAGTTGGCCACGGCGGCCTTCCTGCTGGCCATCGCGGCCGGGATCCCGCTGGGTGTCGTCGCCGCGGTCCGGCGCGGGACCGGCTTCGAGCATGCCGCCATCCTCGGCGCGGTCGGCGGGATGTCGGTGCCGGCCTTTTGGCTCGGCCTCCTCTTGATTCTCCTATTCTCCCTCCAGCTGGGGTGGCTCCCGGCCACCGCCCGCGGGGGATCCTTGCCGGGGGCCTTCGCCGCGCTGTTGACCGGTGGTGGGCTGTCGCCGCTTTGGCGGAGCCTCTCCCACCTGTTGCTCCCGGCCCTCGCCCTGGCCGCGCCCACCACCGGGCTGATGGTGCGGATGACGCGGTCGAGCATGCTGGATGTGTTGGGCGAGGATTACATCCTGGCCGCCCGCGCCCGGGGATTGTCGGAGCGCACCATTGTCTATCGCCACGCCCTCAAGAATGCCCTCGTTCCCGTGGTCACCATCGCCGGCCTCTTCCTCGGTCGGTTGCTCGGGGGTGCGGTGGTACTGGAGACCGTCTTCGCCTGGCCCGGGATCGGGCGCATGGCCGTGTTGGCCGTCCGGAGTCGCGATTACGCCGTCATCGCGGGAACCGCCTTGATGGTAGCCGTCGGTTTCGTGGTGATCAATGCCGCCGTGGACCTCGTCTACGCGTGGCTGGATCCGCGGGTGTGCTATGATTAGGCGGTGGGTCGCGGGAAGAGAACGCCGCCTTCGCCCGGGTGCCAGGACGGTAATCGGTATCGCGCTGCTCGCGCTCTTGTTGCTGGGCGCGGTCTTCGCGCCCATCCTGGCCTCCCATCCCCCCGATCGGCTCTTCGATGCGGTGATGGCGGCCCCGGGGACCGACGGGCACGTGCTGGGCACCGATTCCGTGGGACGCGATGTGACGGCCAGGCTGTTACACGGTGCCCGCGTATCCCTGTCCGTCGGGGTGGGCGCCACGGCGATCGCCGCGGTGGTGGGTTTCGTGGTGGGTGGAGTGGCCGGGTACGCCGGTGGTGCGGTGGATCGTTTGCTGATGGTGGTCGTCGAGGTCTTCCTCTCCTTTCCCGCCGTCCTGCTCGCCATCGCCCTCGTGGCGTTTATGGGACCCGGGCTTCGGAGCGTGATCATCGCCCTGGCGGCTGTGGGGTGGACGGACTTCGCCCGGCTGGTGCGCGGTGACCTCCTGGTGTTGCGTGAACGCGAGTTCGTGGCCTCGGCCCGGGCCGCGGGGGCGGGCCGCGTGCGCATCATCCTCCGCCACCTCTTGCCGCACCTGGCCGGTCCCATCATCGTGCTTTCTTCTTTCGGATTGGCCTCGGCCATCCTCAGCGAGGCGGCTCTCAGTTTCCTGGGGCTCGGGGTGTCGCCGCCGACATCCAGTTGGGGCAGCATGCTGGCCGACGGGCGCACGTTCATGCGCGTCGCCCCCCACCTGACGTGGATTCCCGGGCTGGCCATTACCCTGGCCGTGCTGGGATTCCACCTGGTCGGGGACGCCCTGCGGGATTTCTCCGATCCGCGCACCCGGCGCTAGTCACGTCTTCCTTCATACATTCTTCATAATCCCGTCGTATGCTCGACGGAGGGGGTGTGCAGATGCGGGGACGCGTCCTGGCAGTCGATGATGATCCCAACGTCTTGAAGGTGCTGCGGCTGTACCTCGGGGAAGCGGGGTTCGACGTGGTGACGGCGGAGAGCGGGGGCGAGGCCCTCGCCCTGATGCGGGATGAGCCGGTGGATCTCGTAATCCTGGACGTCGTGATGCCGGGGGATGACGGGTGGGCAGTCTATCGGCGGATCACGGCGGAGGGTGATACCCCGGTGATGTTCCTCACCGGGCGCGGAGCGGACCACGAGCGCATCCGCGGGCTTGCGCTCGGGGCCGACGATTACGTGGTCAAACCCTTCAACCCCCGCGAGGTGGTCATGCGAGTGCTGGGAATCCTCCGGCGGGTCGGCAAGGACGGCGCCGAGGATCGCTTGGACTACCCGGGGCTGCGGGTGGACATCGCAAGCTACGCCGTCTTGCGCGATGGCCACGAGATTCACTTCACGCCGAGGGAAATCACGTTGCTTTGGCTTTTGGCCCGGCATCCCAACCGGGTATTCTCGCGCGAGGAGATCCTCGATCGCGTGTGGGGCTACGATTTCGAGGGGGATGCGCGGACCGTCGATACGCACATCAAGCGGATCCGGGCCAAGCTCGGGGACGGGCCCGGTGGGGCCTGGTCTATCGAAACCGTGTGGGGCGTGGGATATCGGTTCGCCCTGTCCCGGTAAAAATTCACAGTTTTCGAACGGTTTGTTCACAGGTTTGCCACATTCGTGCGCTATGCTGGTACCAGTCGAGATGACGAGAGAGGAGGCGCACAGGATGAGAAGGATCGTAACGGTTCTCGTACTTTCCGCGCTGCTGATCGCCCTGACCGCGGGTGCCGCATACGCCATGCAGTTCCGTGGATTGACGGACCGGCTGGAAACGGGCGACCTTTCCGATGAAACGACGGATGCGCTGGAGGCGCTGCGGGCGGAGTACACGGAAAAGATGCAGGCACTGCAGGAGCAGGCTCGAGAGGCAGCCCGTGAGGGCGATCGCGAAGCCATGCAGGAATCTCGGGAGGCACTCTTCGCCCTCCGGGATGAGGTTCGGGCGCGGGTGCAGGATTCCCTCACCGAACAAGAGCAGGCTGCGTTTTGCGGCGACTGTGAAGGCGAAGGCCCCATCGGTGAAGCGCGCACAAGAATGCAGATGACGCAGGGACGCGACGGGAGAGGCGGCGGCATGGGCCACATGCGCCGGGGACAGTAACCCTTCACACCCCTGAGCGACCCAGTCGAGGATACACACGGGCGGCACCTGATCCGGGAAGATCGGATCGGGGCCGCCCGTCGCGATTGACACCCGTGTGCGGTGCTGGTACGTTAAGTCCAGAACTGACCGGTCGGTCGGTTCTCGTGTCTTGCATTCGCAAAGGGGGAGGTCACATGTTGCGTCGTCTCGCCGTCGTCGCTTGTATCCTGATCATTCCGGGCCTGATCGCGGGACCGGGTGCCCGCGCCTCGGAGATCCCATCGGTGACCCTCGAGGGCGCCGTGGAACTGGCCTACGAGGAGGGCGCCGAAGCCAAGAAGGCCGAGATCGAATTGTCCGAGACGTTACTGAAGGCGGCCAACCTGGAGCACCAGCACCGCCTGGGGCCCCCGGGGCGGCAGAGTATCACCATCCGATTTGACGTACCACTGCCGGAGAATGAGGAGATACCGGAGAAGTTACCCATCGAATTCTCCATTCCCATCGGTGGGCCCACGGACATGGAGGAGGCCCAGGTCGAGGAGATCCTGCCCATCCAGTTCGCCTCCCTGCGCCGGACGGCCGAGGCGGCCTTCGAGCAACGCATGGCCTCCATTCGTAGCCGGGTGATCGAACAGTATTTCGGGGCCATCCTGGCGCAGGAAGAGCTCGACGTGCGCCGGGCCGGGGTGGAGCGCCTCGAGGTTCAAAGGGACCAGGTTGCGGCGATGTACGATCGCGGCGTGGTGCCCGAGCTCGACCTGGTACAGGTCGAGGCGGCCCTCTCCAACGCGCGCTATGAGCAGTTCGAGGCGGAGGAGATGCGGGATATGGCCTTCGCAGCCCTCAACCGGAGCCTCGGTCAGCCCATGGATGCGCGCCCCACGCTGATCACAACCGAGATCCCCGACAATCCACTCGACGCGAGCCTGCCCGAGGACATCGAGCAGGCGCGAGAGGCGAGTGCGGAGATCGCCGCCCTCGAGGGGCAGTTGGAGGTCGCCGAGCAGGAACTCGATATCTTCCGCCGCATCAAGGGAACCTACAGCCCCCGCCGTTCCTACCGGGAGCGCGAACTGGAAGTGGAGCGCAAGGAGATCGAGCTGCTGGATACCGAGCGGGGGATCGAGCTTTCCGCCATGGGGCTGCGCTCGCAGATCGCCCGGGCCCGCGCCCAGGTCGACGCCACGGCACAGGGTCTGGCGGCGGCCGAGCGGGCCCTGGAGGTTTCCCAACTCAAGTACGACGCCGGTATGCATACGATCAGCGAGGTGCTCGAGGCCGATGCGTCGCTGATGGGAGCGGAACTCGCCCATCGCGCCGCCGGCGTCGAGGTGTTGGCCAAGACCGCGGACCGGGATACATTGCTGGGCCGCGTGGGGCCCCACGTCGAGGAGCGCCTCGAGGCCATCCGCTCCGACATCGAGGAACTGCGCTGATCGTGGAAGGTGGTCGGGACATCCGTGACGCATAGAACGAAGGCGATCCTCTTTGGGATCCTGCTCGGAATCGCGCTGCTGTTGGGATCGTGTGGAATACTGAACAACAACGCCGAAGAGGCCCCCGAACCCGAGGCGGTTGCCGTCCGCACGGCCCGGGCCGATCGCGCCGACCTGGCCCGTTCCATTTCCTTCACGGCGCGGGTAGAGCCGCGAGCGCGCGTGGACAAGGGTGCCGAGGTGCCCGGCGAAGTGCGCGAGGTATTGGTCTCCGAGGGTGATGTTGTCGAGGGGGGCGACCTGCTGGTGGTCCTCGATTCGGAACAACTCGAGATCCAGGTGCGGCAGGCGCGTTCACAACTGGCGTCGGCACAGGCCAACCTGGAGGAGGCCCGGGACGCTTACGAGACGGCGCAGCGCGAGGTGGACCGTATCGAGCCCCTGTATCGGCAGGGCGCCATTTCCCGGCAGGCCTGGGATTCGGCACAGGATGACCTGGAGGCGGCCCGCCGCGCGGTGGAGCACGCGGCCCCCGCCGCGGTGTCGGGTGCGCGTGCATCCCTGGAGGCGGCCGAGAAACAGCGGGAAGATACCCGGATCCGGGCGCCCATTTCCGGGGAGGTCGCCATCATGGCGGTATCCGTCGGGGAGCAGGTGGGCGCGGGCAACCACATCGCCACGATTACCGACCGCAGCGCGGTCGAGATTCGCGGCGTGTTGAGCGAACGGCAGGTCGTGCAGGTCGACGAGGGCATGCCGGCCCGGGTGGAAGTGGCCGCCCTCCCCGATGTGCGGTTGGATGCCACCATCCACCGCATCTCCAGCGTCATGGATCCCGGGGGCTCGGGTTTTCCGACCAAGGTCTTCCTCGATCACGGCGATGAGCGCCTGCGCACCGGGATGGCAGCCGAGGTTTTCGTCGAGGTGGAGCGCGCGGAAAATGTGGTCGTCGTCCCCGTCGAAGCCGTGGTTGACCGCGAGGAAGATCCGGCGGTATTCGTTATCGATTCCGACGACACTGCCCGGCGGCGCCCGGTCGAGACCGGCCTCTCCAACCGCGATCAAATCGAGATTGTCGAGGGGCTGGATGTGGATGAACCCGTCGTGGTAAGCGGCCAGAGCTATCTCGTGGACGGCACACGCGTCCGGGTGACCAGGGAGGATGGGGACCGTTGAGCCTTCCCGATCTCGCCATTCGCCGCCCCGTCCTCACGGGTGTGGTGCTCATCATCCTCTTCCTTTTCGGATTGTTCAGTCTCTCCGAGATGGAACTCGACCTCCTCCCGGAGATTGACCTGCCCATGGCCGTGGTCTTTACGCCGTACGATGATGCCGCACCCCCCGAGGTGGAAGACCAGGTGACCCGGCCCATCGAGGGCGCCATGGCGACGGTGGGTGGTGTCGACAGCATCCGGTCCGAGAGCCGTGAGGGCTCTTCCATGGTCGTGGTGAGCTTTGACTGGGGAACCGACCTGGATTCGGCCACCTTCGAGATGCGCGAGGCCCTGGACATGGTTCGCGGGGTGTTGCCCGACGATGCCGACGACTCCCGCGTGATTCGCCTCGATCCCGGCATGCTCCCGGTGACCACCCTGAGTATCTCGGGGATCGGCGACGTGGCCGAGATGCAGGAGGTGGCCGAGGACTTCATCATCCCACGCCTCGAGCGTATCGATGGCGTGGCCTCGGTGGATCTCTCGGGTGGCCGGGACCGGCAGGTCCAGGTGCGGCTCGATCCCGGGCGGTTGGAGCACTACGGGATCGACCTCGAGACCGTCGGGGAGGTGCTGATGGCCTCGAACCTCAACCTCCCGGGCGGAACGCTGGAGGAGGGCGCGCGCGCCTACACCATCCGTACGCTGGGCGAGTTCGAGAGTGTCGAGGATATCGCCGCGGTCAAGTTGCCCACCGGGGACGGGGGTGCGGTTCGCGTCGATGAAGTGGCGGAAGTACGCGAAGCCGAGGAGCGCGTCGAGAGCATCACGCGCCTCGATGGCGAAGCGAGCATCGCCCTGTCGGTCAACAAGGAATCCGGGGCCAACACGGTCCTGGTGTCCTCGCGGGTGAAGGAGGCCATGGCGGGCGTGCGGGACCAGCTGCCCCCGGGGTTGATGGTGGCCGAGGTCATGGACCAGGGAACCTTCATCGTGGCCTCGATCCAGCAGGTATTGCAAAACGGATTGGTCGGGGGTGCGCTGGCCATCCTGATCCTGTTCTTGTTCCTGAGGGATTGGCGCAGCACGCTGGTGACGGCACTGGCCATCCCCTTCGCCGCCGTGGTCTCGTTGACGTTCCTGTATTTCGCCGGCCTGACCCTGAACCTTTTGAGCATGGGCGGGTTGGCCCTGGGTATCGGCATGATGGTGGACAATGCCATCGTGGTGCTCGAGAACGTGTTCCGCAAGCTCAGCGAGGGCCTGGGCCCGGCCCGGGCCGCCGTCGAGGGCACCGCCGAGGTGGGCGCGGCGATCACGGCTTCCACCCTGACCACGCTGTCGGTCTTCTTGCCCATCGTCTTTACCGAGGGACTCGCCGCCGAGATCTTCAGCGACCTCTCCCTGACCGTTTCCGCCGCCCTGGCGGCATCGCTACTGGTGGCGCTCACCGGGGTGCCGCTGTTTGCATCGCGGCTTCTGCGCCGCATTCCCGAGAGTGAGCAAAAGGCGCGACGGGATGCCGGGAAACGGGGACTGTCCGCGGCTTATCGGCGCTTTTTGACGTGGTCGCTGCACCACCGCGCGCTCGTGATCATCGCGGTGGTGTTGGTACTCGCGAGCGTGACCCTGGCCGTACCCCATATCGAGACCGAGTTCTTGCCGGAGATGGACGATGGGCAAATCATGGTGGATGTGGAACTGCCCCCGGGGACGGCACTGGACGAGACGGATCGCGTGATCGGCGAGCTGGAGGAAGTCTACCAGGCGATTCCCGAGGTGGAGTCCATCCTCGCGTACTCGGGGACCACCGCGGGCGTGGGGATGGGTGGTGCCGATCCCTCCACCGGACAGGTGCAACTGACGCTGGTGGATCGGGACCGCCGGGAACGCACGAGTACCGAGGTGGCGGATGAAGTGCGGGTGCTTTCGCGGGAGGTGCCCGGTATGGAAGTCACCGTGACGCCGGGGATGATGGCCGGTATGGCTGATGCGGTGGGCGGGTTCGGAGGACCCGCCGTCGTCGTGGAATTCCGCGGCGATGACCTGGATGCGCTCCGGGATCTCACCGATCGCATGGCCGATGACGTCTCGCGCATCGCGGGCACCTACGATGTCCGGACGAGCTTCGACGAGGGATCGCCGGAGCTGCGGTTGGTGGTGGACCGCTCGAGAGCCGCGAGTCTCGGGGTGACCCCCGCACAGATCGCGCGGACGGTGCGCACGGCATCGGTCGGGGAAACCGTCACGCGATTTCGCCGCGAGGGGACGGAACTCGACGTGGTGATGGTCTTCCCCGAGGAGGCCGTGGCCGATCGCCCTGGCCTCTTGCGGATCCCCATCGCGCTGCCCAACGGCTCCGTGGTCCCCCTCGTGGAAGTCGTGGACCTCGGGGAAGCCCTGGGTCCCACCACCATCGAGCGGGTGGACCAATCCCGGGTGGGCAGTGTCACCGCCAACGTCAGCGGCCGCGCCGCCTCCCTGGTGAACGAGGAAGTGGAAGCGATCGCCCGGGCGATGGAGTTGCCGCCGGGGTACACCATCGACTTCGAGGGCGAGCAGGCCCTGATCGAGGAATCCTTCGAGGTGCTCACGACTGTTGCGGTGATGGGATTCATACTCATGTACCTGATCATGGCGGCCCAGTTTGAATCCTTCGCCTTCCCGATTAGCGTGATCCTGACGGTCCCGATGTCCCTTGCGGGCATCGCCTGGGTCCTCGCGATCACGGGGCGCACTTTCGATGTGGCGGCCTTTGTCGGGCTCATCATGGTGATGGGCATCATCGTCAACAACGCCATCGTGATGGTGGACTACACCAACCAACTGCGCCGCGGCGGCATGGCGCGCCGCGAGGCCACGATTACCGCCGGGACGGTCCGCATGCGCCCGGTGCTGATGACCGCCCTGACCACGGTCCTGGCCATGATCCCCCTCGCCCTGGGCATCGGCGAGGGTGCGGAAATGCAGGTGCCCCTGGCCACAACGGTGATGGGTGGGCTGGGCCTGGGAACCATCCTGACACTGGTGGTGTTGCCCGTGATCTATACCCTCATCGACGATATAACTGGCGGCATGAAGGCAGATTCCCTGGAGGGTGCCGAGGGAGGCGATGATCGGTGAAGTGTTCGATGGAAATTGACGGCGTGTCCCCGAAGGCGCTGACCATCCTGGAGGCGGCGGTTCGGGTGCTGGCCGTGCACGGGTTCGAAGCCACCAAGATCGAGGACGTGGCCCGAGAGGCCGGCGTGGGCAAGGGCACGGTCTACGAGTATTTCGACAGCAAGGAGGATCTCTTTGCCCGGGCCGTGCAGTTGGCCACCCGGATGTACGCCCGCATATTGCGGGAGGCGTTGGAGAATGGTACCAGTTTACGGGACGCGCTGGAGCGTTCCCTGTTGGCGTCGCTGCAGTTTTGTGAGACGAGTCGGCCCGTGGCGCAGGTGCTCCTCGACAACCCGGTCGGCCGCGCGGGGGCTTCGGTCCGCGAGTGGTTGATCGATTTTCGACGTGAAATGGTGGGCGCGATCGCGCGGACCATCCGACACCACCGTGGTGCGGATTTCGCCCGGGATCCCGAGATCGCCGCCAACGTCTTCCTGGGGGCACTCAATAACGCTTCTTTGGCCCGTATCCTCGACGATCCCGAGGAGTATAAGGGGACCGTGGAGGAAATGGCCCGTGAGACCCTGGCGGTGATCATGGACGGATTCGGACCGGATCCCGCCCGGGGTGAAGATCGACGCGGTTGATAGATGGCGGTCCCGACATCTTCGGTGTTCGTGCATCACGGGTCAGTTGCGCGTGGTTTTAGCTGGATGTTAACATAGCCCGCCCAATCTTAACGGGCACTTGATATTCCCCCGCCTTCCTACCCCCTTATCATGAAGACAGCAAAGATAAGGGGGTTTCATCGAGATGCGGAGAATGCGTGGAACATTCCTGGTAACGACCCTGCTGGTCCTGGGACTACTCCTGGTGGCGTGCGGGAACAACGCGCCCAATGACGAAACCGATGCACCCGCGGAATCGGGTGGGCCCTCGGGTCAACTGGACATTGTCGGGTCGGATACCATGGTCAACCTGGGTGCGGCCCTTGCGGAGGCCTACATGGATCTGCATGCCGACGTCGACC